>JAJZHL010000002.1 GCA_021804505.1 Pseudomonadota bacterium
ACAAAAACTAAGTTAGTTGATGATGCGTTACGGGCAAGATATATCACAGCTACTTCCCGTTGCGAATTGGCATGGAGAGAAGCAAGAGCAGGAGACGATTATGAAGCACTGAAGCCTTATCTTAAGGAAGTACTGAATTGTGTACAAGAAATTGCTCGGGTGAAATCTCAAAAATTTAATTGCTCGCCTTATAATGCTTTACTTGATGAATACGATCCGGGCAGTACATCTGAAGAGATAAAAGTAATTTTTACTAATTTGAAAAAGAATTTACCCGGTTTAATTAAAGAAGTACAAGATAAACAAAAATACGAATCTGTAATCCAACCTACGGAAATGGACCCTGCGCAACAAAAGTTAATTGCAAAAAAAATAGTAGAAGTCATGGGATTTGACCTTACAAAAGGTCGATTGGATGAATCAGAGCACCCCTTTTGTCAAGGAAATCCTGATGACATTAGGTTAACAAGCAGATATGACAAGAATGATTTTTTATCCGGAATTATGTCTGTTATGCATGAAGCTGGTCATGGCTTGTATGAACAGAATTTACCCATAAGTTATAGAAATCAGTTTGTTGGTATGGCAAACGGTCTGGCAATACACGAGAGCCAGTCTTTACTGATGGAAATGCAGGTGGGTAGGTCTAAAGAATTTATGCAATACTTTGCAAAGATTTTGAGAGACGATTTCCAATGTAGAGGACCCGAATATTCCAGCGATAATTTGTATAAATTAGTAACAAGAGTTAAGCCCGACTTCATTCGAGTTGATGCAGACGAGGTAACTTATCCTATGCATGTGATACTGAGATATGAAATTGAAGAAGCATTGATTAGTGGAGATATGTCTTTGGATGATTTACCTTTTTACTGGAATCAGAAAATCTCAGAATATTTAGGTATTAATTGCCCATCCAACAAGCTAGGATGTTTACAAGACATCCATTGGCCACTTGGAAATTTTGGTTATTTCCCCACTTATTCTAAAGGTGCTATTATTGCTGCAATGGTAATGCGAACAATCAATGATAATATACGCCAAGAACTTAGTGTTGGAAAATTTGAGAATTTAAATCAAATTTTAAATGCAAAGATAAGAAATCTCGGGTCACTGAAAAGTACTCATAATATGATCAGGGATATGACAGGAGAAGAAAAAATTAATTCTGACATATTCCTAACATATCTGAAACAAAAATACCTAACTATTCTATAAATAGACTAAATAACCTATTAGCGGTAGTGAAGTAATATGATATAATGACGGCGGATTATAAAAATTATTAATAGACGTCTTATGCAAAATACTTATTATATCACCACCCCCATTTATTACGTCAACGACATACCTCATATAGGACACGCCTATACCAGTGTTGCAGCTGATGTAATAGCCAGATTTATGAGGTTATCAGGCAAAGATGTAATGTTCTTAACAGGCACTGACGAGCATGGCCAAAAAGTAGAAAAATCAGCTGCTAAGCAAAATATTGATCCTCAAAGCTTTACTGATTCGGTATCAGAAGTATTCCGCAAATTAATGAGGGAAATGAATATTTCTAATAATGATTTTATCAGGACTACCGAAGCAAGGCATAAGCAGGCGGTAGCGCATTTATGGCAAAAGCTTCTTGATAGCGGGAATATTTACCTTGGATCCTATAGTGGTTGGTATTCAGTCCGGGATGAAGCATTTTATAGTGAGTCAGAATTAACGCCAGAGAAGCTTGCACCAACTGGGGCGCCAGTTGAATGGGTAGAAGAACCAAGTTATTTTTTTGCATTATCGAAATGGCAAGAAAAGCTACTTAAATTTTACGAAGAAAATCCCGATTTCATTAAGCCAAATTCTAGGCGCAATGAAGTAATCAGCTTTGTACAATCTGGATTACACGATTTATCTATATCACGCTCTAGCTTTAATTGGGGTATTAAAGTTCCTGGGAATGAGCAACATATTATATATGTATGGCTGGATGCTTTAACCAATTATATATCTGCTCTAGGGTATCCTGATCAGCACAGTGATTATAAAAAATACTGGCCCGCAAATGTACATGTAGTAGGCAAAGATATCCTGCGTTTTCATGCAGTATACTGGCCAGCCTTCCTGATGGCAGCAGGAATCGAACTGCCAAACTGTATTATGGCACATGGGTGGTGGACAAATGAAGGGCAAAAGATCTCAAAATCAGTTGGTAACGTTATTGACCCTTTCAAATTAATTGAAGAATTTGGCCTCGATCAAGTGAGATATTACCTAATGAGAGAGGTGATATTTGGTTCCGATGGTAATTATTCCAGAAATGGTTTAATCAATAGAGTTAACAGTGAACTTGCAAATAAAGTTGGTAATTTATTGCAAAGAACCTTAACGCTTATTTACAAGAATACCGACCAAAAAATTCCCCAAGTGAGCCCAGAAACAGTTAATCGCCTTTATACACTCCCCTTGATTAAGTTAGCACAACAATTTAGCATAGATAATCAAGAGCTAATGCCTGCCTTTGATATTAACTCAGTGCTGAGTAATATCATTACTCTAGCCGAAGAAGCAAATATCTATATAGATAAAGAGGCGCCATGGCAGCTAAAAACCACTGACACTCCTAGAATGGCTGAAGTGTTATATACGCTCGCAGAAGCGCTCAGATATATTGCTATTATGCTGCAACCCTTCACTCCGCATTCGGCAGATCAAATGCTTACACAGCTTGGAGTGGCAGAAGATCAGCGTAGATTCGAGCATCTGGCTAGGAAATTTGCATTAATTCCAGGGAGTAATATTAATCAGCCAGAAGTGGTATTTCCAAGATTACAAGAGTAACCATATAAATTTTTATATCATTCCCAGCAACCTTATGTCATTCCCGCGCAGGCGGGAATCTAGGATAGGACTCGGCCAAATTATGAATTAATTGTTAGGTCTGCTGAAATGACAATACAAGGAAATAGAAGTAATCTATTGCCTTCAATTAGGCACTGAATTCCTGACTCCGCAAGAATCAAATCGAAGGCAGGACTTTTGCAACGCACCCTACTACTAACTTAATTCTATTCAGGATCTCCTTTCGTAGCGCCTAAAGCTTCCACCACTTTATTTACCTGATCCACATGATCTTTATGAACCCACATATACTCACCATCTTTATGTGCCCATTTATATGCAATATATGCAGCTGTACCAAAGAGTCCAGTAAGCGCAGTAATTATTCCAGAATAATAGAATGCTTTCGGTCCATATACAACAAATACAGTAAAAATTTTTTCTGCACCTTTTTCTCCAATAGTTTTTGTACTATGTTTGGCCGGCACCCCCTTAGTATAAGTAAGATAACCAGTTCCCAAGGCCCCTAGAAATGTAAATTCACCAAACAGCGCGAGACTTCCCACAACCACTTCACCACTAGTTTTTATGACTGACTTTATTACCTTCTTCATAGCTACCTCTTACTATTTTATCAAGAATGTATGCATTACATACACGGGAGGTACTATACTGATTTTAATTTAAAGATCAATATTTTACTTAACACACTATTTTGCTCTCGTTTCCTTGGATTTGCCATTTTTCTAGTTCGGGGAAGAATCCCACCTGTTGTCATTCCTACGTAGGCAGAAATCTAGCCTATAAAGATTTCCTGGATCCCAGCTTTCGCTGGGATGAGAAGAAAAAGCTGGGATGATGACTTAGGGAACACAGGGACGTGTACTGTGATCATTTAAAAATGAGATTTGGGATTACTTATTAGAACCTTTAAATTCTCTCTGCACATATCCGGTATATAGCTGCCTTGGTCTGCTGATTTTCTGTTCTGGGTCTTCATGCATTTCTTTCCATTGGCTCATCCATCCAACGGTTCTTGCAATTGCAAAAAGTACAGTAAACATTTGAGAAGGTATGCCCATAGCTTGATAAATTATACCCGAATAGAAATCAACATTCGGATAAAGCTTACGCTCTATAAAATAGGAGTCATTTAAAGCTATTTTCTCAAGTTCTGTAGCAATTTTTAATAAAGGATTATTATGGCTTCCGAGCTCCTCTAATACTTCCTTGCATGTTTCTTTCAGTACCTCTGCACGCGGATCATAACTTTTATAAACACGGTGGCCAAAACCCATTAACCTAAATGGATCATTCTTATCTTTTGCCTTAGCTATATACTCTGGAATACGGTCGAGCGTACCAATTTCCTTTAGCATATTAATTACCGCTTCGTTAGCTCCACCATGTGCTGGCCCCCATAGTGATGCAACCCCAGTACTAATACATGCAAAGGGATTAGCATCAGATGAACCGGCTAGACGCACTGTAGAAGTAGAAGCATTTTGCTCATGATCAGCATGTAAAATGAATATTTTATCTAAAGCGTTTCTTACAATTGGACTCACCTTATATTTTTCACAAGGAGTAGCAAACATCATATGTAAGAAATTCTCAGTAAATCCTAAACTATTATCTGGGTATATAAAAGGCTGGCCTATAGAATATTTATATGCCATAGCTGCAATGGTTGGCATTTTGGCAATCATTCTGATAGCAATTAACTCTCTTTCATGCTCTGCTACATCTAAAAAATCAGGATAAAAAGCAGACAAAGAGCCCATAACAGCAAGCATTATTGCCATAGGATGAGCTGAGTGGCGGAAAGCACGGAACAAATTCCTAAGTTGCTCGTTTAACAAGGAATGATGGCTAATTTTTTGTGAGAAAGAGGTATACTGTTCTTTAGTAGGCAACTCTCCATTAAGAAGTAAATAAGAAACTTCAAGAAAATTGCTCTTTTCAGCTAGGGTTTTTATATCGTACCCTCTGTACCTTAATATCCCCTTATCTCCGTCTATATAGGTTATAGTGGACTTACAGGATGCAGTAGACATAAATCCTGGATCATAGGTAAAGTAGCCTGTCTGCGCATATATATTACTTACATCAATTACATCTTGGCCAATTGTTGCTTTCTTAATAGGGAGAGTAAAAGTTTTATCTCCTATTTTTAATTCAACGCTTTCTGGCCTCTTATTTTCGCTATCACTCATTTCTACCCCTAATTAACTATTACCATTTCGGTTCAGGTTAACAGAAATCTTAGCCAAGTTGAAGAATCTTTTGCTTAAATAAGTTTTATTTTATAGTCAAATTAACTCTATTGATAGCTAAGACACAGTGTAGAAAGTGAGCTATCTCACTGCCCTACCATTCCACCGGTTGTCACATTATATCCACAATCAACATAATGCACTTCTCCTGTAACACCAGAAGCAAGATCACTCAATAAGTATAAAGCAGATTTAGCAACATCTTGCTGTGTGATATTTCTACGTAATGGCGAAGTAGCTTCGTGTAAGTTAAGCATTGATTTAAAATCACCTATCGCACTAGATGCAAGTGTTTTTATAGGCCCTGCAGATACAGCATTAACTCTAATATTATTTTGCCCCATATCCGCAGCTAGGTATTTGACACTTGACTCAAGCGCGGCTTTAGCTACACCCATTACATTATAGTTAGGCACCACCTTTTCTGCCCCGTAATAGGTTAGTGTAATTATGCTGCCTGCATCTTTCATCAAAGGTTCTGCACGTTTACTAAGCGCAGTCAGAGAATAACAAGATATATTCATAGTATTAAGGAAATTAGCCAGACTCGTGTCTAGATATCGCCCTCTTAATTCCTCTCTATCAGAAAATCCTATAGCATGAACTAGGAAATCTAGCTTTCCCCATCTTTGTTCAATTAGTTTAAATACGTTATCCATAGACGCCTCATCTGTGACATCACATGGTATAACAAAATCACAACCAATTTCTTCCGCCAGCGGAAAAACACGCTTCTGCAGCGCTTCTCCCTGATATGTAAAGGCTAACTCTGCACCATGCTCCTTTGCAATTTGAGCAATCGCCCAGGATATTGATAAATTATTGGCTACTCCAGTAATCAAACCTTTTTTGCCATTTAATAACCCTTCAACTTTAACTTGCATATACGCCTACCTTACTAATTAGTCCTTGCTAGAAGCATAGCATGATGTATATTTTTGTAAATAATTTAAAAAGCATAAGAATGTTTGAGTCTAAAGTACTACTACTTATAGCAGGAATGATTAGTGGGCTGGTGTTTGCTCCGTTTTTTTTTACACCTGGTCTCTTTACATTCAGCCTTTTATGCTACCAAGTATATATTTCTGATAACTGGAAAAAAGCTGCAACACTTGGTTTTATCTTTGGATTTGGCCATTTCTTAAGCGGAATGTACTGGATTAGTATAGGCATAACTGTTTATATTGATGAATTCTGGTGGGCTATACCATTTGCTTTATTTGGTTTACCCATAATTCTTAGTTTATTTATAGCTGCAAGCTGCGCTATTGCTTACCTGGCTAAAAACTCGGCATTTTATCAGTTTATATTTTGCCTTTGCTGGGTATTTTTCGAATGGCTTAGGTCATGGCTTTTTACAGGATTACCATGGAATTTACTTGGCTATGCTTTCTCCTTCTCAGATATCTTAATTCAAGTATCAAATATTGTAGGAATATATGGACTAAGCTTTATTGTTATTTATATTGCAACTAGCTTATATAGCTTAATGAATAGACCTCTTTCTAAACTCGCTTATGCTAGGAGATTTGAAGGAGACTCGAAACGCAGAACCGTAGCGTACTTAAATGTACGTGAGGATTCGAGTATCGAATCGACGTACAAAGCACCAGCAGAAGTAGAGTTTGGAAAGAGGTCTAATAAACAATATGATTTGCTAAAAATAGCCTTAACAAACTCTTTATTAGTACTATGTGTTATAAGTTGGTATGGCGCTTCTCGTCTAGACAATAATCCAACTAACCTCTCAATGATAAAGGTTAGATTAGTTCAACCAAGTATTGAGCAAGTTTCAAAATGGACTGCAGAAAATTTTTGGGAGAATTTTTTTCGCCATATAGAATTATCTAGGAACCCTGGAGAAGCAGATATTATTATATGGTCAGAAGCTGCTATGGTAGTGCCTTTTCATTACGAGGCAGTACAAAAATACATATTAAATATGCTAGAACTTAAAAATGCTATTTTAGTAACTGGTGGCATCACGGATAACGGAAAAAAGGATGATTCATTAGAAATTTATACTAGCCTATATGCGATTAATCCTGAAGGAAAACAGTTATTCGAATATCATAAATCTCACCTTGTCCCATTTGGTGAATATATGCCCCTGAAAAATATATTGCCTTTAAAAAAATTAACACCAGGAATTTTGGATTATACAGCAGGAAATAGTGAACTAGTGAATATACAAAAATTTGATCTTACTATCAAACCGTTGATCTGCTATGAATCAATTTTCCCAAATTTTGTTCGCATCTCAAATAAATATGCAGATGTAATAATTAATGTGACAAATGACGGGTGGTATGGCAATTCTTCTGGACCATACCAACACTTGCAGATTAGTCGTATGCGTAGCGTAGAAAATGGGCTGGCAATGCTTCGTGTTGCAAATAATGGTATTTCAGCCATTATAGATCCTGTAGGCAGGGTAGTTCAGCGCTTACCCTTAAATAAGATAGGTTTTATAGATGGCCTTATACCTTATAAATTAAAAACCCCAACTCTCTATTCTCAATATGGTAATATTTGCGCATTTATTACCATATTATTACTGTTAATTAGTCAAATTTTACTTAAAAACATATTTTTAAGCGTGCGCCATAAAAAAATCTGATATTCTTATAAAATTTGCTTGATTCAAGGATAATCATATTCTATTTTGGATTGCAATATTGGATAAAATTTAAATTATTAAGTGAATGACTAAATCAAAAAGACAAAAAGAAGTTATAGATCCCGTAATAGGTCTCCGCTTAAAAATCCGCCGTATGATGCTTGGTATAAGCCAGAAAGAATTGGGTGATGCAGTCAATATCAGTGTAAAACAAATACAAAAATATGAAAGTTCCACCAGTCCAATTGCAGTTAGTGAATTATTAATATTCGCAAAATTATTGGATGTCCCTATTCACTATTTTATCAGCTCACCTGAAATTGAGAGTGTAGCTGATGGATATTTATTTAAAGACAATCAGCAATCATTTTCAATGGTGGCAGAAGAAGGAAAAAATTATAGCGATAAAATAAGCGATAACAATAAACCCAATGCTGAAGATGCAGAAATGTTTGCTTTAATAGAGCTGCTTTGTGAAAGTGAAGACCCCTCAACCAAAAAGAAAATTCTGAAATTTGCTAAATCTATAATGGAGTCTGAGGTTCAATAAAGTATTCTATAAAGGTTTAAAGCAAGAATTTTCTATGCTTATTTTGAAACCTAAAATAATACTCAACTTTCAACTTAATTATAGCCTTACTTCAACTACTAGTGGCAGCTCGTATACATTGAAGCATTTCTATGTTAAAATAGGAGAAGTGCAATGATTCTTATGACAATAGGAGGTGTTTATGTTTTCAGATTTTTTATTAGCACTGTCAGCTAAAACTGGTTCTAATCCTCTACCACGTATCCTAAACAATTTTCATACAAGGGGCTCCGAATTTTTCGGCCTCTCTAAACTTCAATCAGGATCACACGAGCCTATTATGGCTGAACATTTCAAAGACTTAAGAGAATTAATGAAAAGGTTAGAAGAGGAGTTGGCTACCAAAATTATCGGAGAACAGCCATATACTCTAGAGGAGTTCGGCGATTTTAGGTAAGTTCAAGTACGACTCAAGAGGAGATGAAGGTAATATTAATTTATTCGCAATTACAAAGCTCCCTATCTTTAGTATTGATTTCAATTTTTATTTGAAAGATACTTAAATTATAAAGTAAGATTGCGGAGGAGATAATGGAAACAAAATGGCCTTATAACAATTTACTTACAGGTCTATTTAGACAATATGACAACGCTGCAAAAGCTTATAATGCTTTGTTAAAGCTAGGTTACGCAAAAGATGAAATCAATATATTAATGTCCGCCGAAACTAAACAAAAAAATAGACATGAAAGAAGAAACCCTCAGCTCAGGGTAGAAGACGAAGCAATAAGAGCCGCAGGAGTAGGCGGGTCCCTAGGCGTTACTACGGGGGCAATTACCGGAGCCTTAATGGCTTTGGGCACCTTGGTAATAATATCAGGACTCGGTATAGCTGCTTCAGGCCCTATTGCTGTGTGGATGTCAGGAGCAACTGCAGGCGGGATTGCTGGAGGCCTAGTTGGTGCTTTAATCAACCTTGGTATTACTAATAATCATGCAGAAAGATTTAACACAGAACTAAAAAATGGAGCAATACTCATAATACTACATCCCCATTCTGAAAGTGATCGTACAAATATAGAAAGAGAATGGGATAACTATGAAGGTATAGTACTTAGCGCTTAAATAAGCGCTATAGCAAGGCGGGTTCTTCAAGAACCGTGAGTGAAATTATAACAGATAAATACTTTCTCAACCTCAATAAATTATGTTACACTAAATTTGGGGTAATAACTAAAGTAGAGATTCAAAATGACTAAAGAAGTAAGAATGACAACTCTGGCAGAATATGGTTGTTATCTGGCTTGCACTTTAGCTGCGTCAGCTATTGGTACTTTAACATTTCTCTGGGCTTCAGAGAAAAAGCCTAACCTATCGGTAGATCAGAATGGTAATACAGTTATTAGGAATGATCTAGACTTATATGGTAGCACCATACAAAAGATATCTTTTAAGAGTAATATGAAGGAAAAGCTTAACCCTGTTAGAAAATATTTGGATATGCCAGAGCGTACTGCACCAATAAAGAAAGGGCAATATGATTCAGAGGTTGTTGCTAAACTTTGGAATAGAAATTTTTCATCTTTAGATGAAGGTTTTTTGCAAACACTAGTTGGGTGGCATAATGTTTCTAAAGCAACCGTACTGTCCGTGGTACCTTTTATACAGGGGCTGGAACCAGCTCCCCTTATAGGTGAAGAAGGTATTATGGAGTAGTGATATAATCTGTATAAGGCTAGAGATCCTTACCATTTATAAATCTCTTATTTAAGAGATTACATACTTACCACAAGCACACTCAAACTTCTTGGGAGAGAGGAACTTATTGTTTTCTCTCGCGTAGTTTTTGCCAGTAATCTAACCTCTTGTTTATCTCTTTTTCAAACCCTCTTTGGATTGGTTGATAATACTGCTTTCGTTCCATTTCATCTGGAAAATAATTTTGGCCTGAAAACCCTTCTAAAGTATCGTGATCATATAAATAACCCTTGCTATAGCCGTGCTCTTTCATCAATTTAGTTGGAGCATTTAATATATGAAAAGGTGGCAATAGTGAACCATATTTCCTTGTATCATCTCTAACTTTCTTATGGGCAAGATAGGCAGCATTTGACTTAGGAGCGGTAGCCAAATATAACGTTGCTTGGATAATAGCAAGCTCACCTTCTGGAGAACCTAAAAAATCATAAGCATCTTTTGCAGCAAGTACCTGCACTAAGGCGTTAGGGTCAGCAAGGCCTATATCCTCAGTCGCAACCCTCACTAGCCGCCTTAAAAGATAGTGGAGATTTTCCCCGCCATCAATCATACGCTGTAACCAATAAAGACTAGCATCAGCATCTGAACCTCTAATAGATTTGTGTAATGCGCTGATTAAGTTATAATGGTTATCTCTAGATTTATCATAAATTGTTGCCCTTGGCTGTAGCATAGAAGAAAAGTCAAGCGGATTATGGGAATCTTTATTATACTCTAGATTAAATAACCCTTCACATATATTTAGTAAATACCGTCCATCACCATCAACTAGCTCATATAGCTTATCACGGTCTTCCGCTCTAAGAGGAAGCTTTTTTGGTGAATTAATTCAGCCCTTTCAACTATTTTGTCTAACGCATCCCTATCAAGGCTTTTTAGTACCAGCACCATACATCGTGAGAGTAAAGCGCTGTTTAACTCAAATGAAGGATTTTCAGTAGTAGCACCAATTAGAGTAATTGTACCATCCTCCAAATATGGCAAAAATATATCCTGTTGACTCCTATTAAAATGATGTATTTCATCGACTATTAATACAGTATTAATTCCTATGCTCTTTCTCTTCCGAGCATCACTAAAAATCTGTTTGATTTCTTGTACACCATTAACTACAGCAGATACTGATTCCGTATGATATTTACTTTCCCTAGCAAGGATTCTTGCTAGGGTGGTTTTCCCACTGCCTGATGGCCCCCACAAAATTATATTTTGAATATGACCAGAATTAATCATTTGCCTTATTTGCGAGTGATCTGCAAATAAATGCTCTTGACCAAATATTTCGTCAATAGTAGTAGGTCTAATTTGATCCGCAAGTGGTTTTGAGGTTTCAGAAGTTTTGAATAGTGATGTCATAAAGTCTATTTAACCCTATTCAATATAAATTGTATATTAATTTTTGATAATATCGTTATTGCTCGCTCTAATACATAGATCAGAGAACACTAGATGAATCAATACTATATAGTTAGTAAACTTCAACTATTTCTAAGCTGCTTCTTTAAGACCCTCTCCATCTAATCCAATAAGCTGAGTAATATCAACATTCTCTGTTGTTCCAAGATCTTTATTTACTCCCTCCAGAAATTGTTTTGCATTCTGCAGTATTTGTTTCTTTTCCCCTGCCATATCTACAGCTTCTCCCGCTTCAACTTTTCTTTTGATTTCATCTACCATCTCGTGAATTCCGTTGGCAAAGGAACCCACTTTAGTATTAAGGCTTTCTTTTTGTGTAGAAATTAACTTTGCTATATTTTCATCATTTTGACGGGCTAATTCTTGATATTTTGCATTTATACTGCTTACTTCCTTCTCATATTCGCTTTTATATTGCGTGTTGAATTGGCTATATATACTTTGATATTTTGCTACTATGTCATTATTATCTACAGTAACAGTTCCCCCTCCGCTGGGAATAGCGAGGTTTCTATTAGCTGCATTAGCCGCAGCTACCTGAGCCTTTGCTTCAGCAAATTTAGTTTCGGACTCTGCCTTAACTGTAGCTGTCAGCTCTGAAAATTTTGCCACATCCTTTTTAACATAATCTGCATAGGCTGCTTCTGCTTCGGCCTTCGACTTTACGATGCTATCCTCTCCACTGTTCTTCAACGCTTCCTTCTGATGCTGTACAAAACTTTTGAACGCTTTTTCTGCAAACTCGGCGCATTTCTGCAATATTGCATTACATTCTCTAACTAATTGATTAAATAAACTAGCATCCTCAATAAAATTACTAACTTTTACTCTAGTCGAGTCACCCTCTACTGTCTTACCCCCGACTAGTTTTGCCATTCCTGAAATTACATCTTCTTCTACTGTTACTTCAAAATTTGCAAGGGTAGCATCAGAAGGCTGAAATACCTTTTCTGACGATAATATTGGCTTTACCTTATCTGGACTGAGATTCAAGCTTTGGGCTAATTGTTGCTTATTAACTCCTTCTATATTGCTGAAATGCTGTTTCAGCGTATCCCTACTACCAAGGTTCTTTAGCACATTCATTGCAACTGGAGTGTTGAGTCCAAGTAACTCTTCCTTCGTGTGTAACATAGTAAAATGTAAAGACAAACCTGCTGCGTTATATACACCTTGTACAAAAACACTACAATCGAAGAGATTAAAGACGAATGGTGTTGACTTACTACCATCTTGGTTGCTCTCTACATATCTTACAGCTGCGTTATATTGTTCTTCCGTCAAACGAATTGTTTTACTCGTAATATACTCACCAGGGGTTTTTTCAAGTTTTGTTAGCAGCATATGTGTTACCAGTTCATCCTTTATCTTACTTTGGCCTATTACAGAATTAATGGTACTTTCCTCGTCTTTAGGATATTTGCCTATCATCTTCTCTTTTCCATTACCATCAACAAGACCCACATAAAAATGACCAGGGGTTAGTACTTTACTAGGCTCTGGATTACCATCTTTGTCAATAACTACTCTTGCATTTCTATGGTAGAGGTTCAGGTAATATTCTCTCTCTGTTTGACTCATAAAATAACCTCTTTATTTAACTAAATATCTTTACGAATAATGAGTATCCCCATTTTCTCTTCTCCTACTCCCACAATAGCCGAACTGCTAACTACCATTAACACATACTTCTTAGGTAACAATGAAGAAGAATTAGAAAAAGAAATCTTATCAAAAAAGCTTTCTTTATCGCAGAAAAGTAACTTCCTAGCTTCATTTATTTTACCTATTATTGTATCTTTAGTATAAACTCTTTTTCTGGGTTTATCTGTGCCCATTAAAGTAAGAGGGTTAGTATACACCACCTCTTCCTCTTCTTTCACATCTTTCATGTCTTTGATATAGTCACATGGTTTTTCAGCAATTTTGATTATATCAAGTAATATTTGAGGGTGCTGCAGAACGTAATCATCAACAGTCATTAATTCACAGGTCAGGAAATGCCCACATAGCCTGTTATAAATCTGTGCTGTTTGCCCCATAAAAGGTGCGAATTTACACGTAAGCGTAGCGAAGAGGTATATTCTGGGTTAGATTTCGCCCCCCACTCTTTATGACTAGTATCAATCGTAGGATCATCTGTAAAATACTCTTTCCCCATATTATCTTCCATATATTTGGAGATTCTTTTCTTAGGTACAAGCTTTATCCATTCTGCTTCGGATAGTCTTGTTATATCTGGACTATCATTCCTATAGTACGGATGCACATAGTTAGGCACTCCTATAACTGAAGTAATCAGGCTCCCTAGCTCATCGTTTTGATCATCTCTTTTCTCAAAATTAAAGAAGTAAAATAGGCTATTACTGACCGCCCTTAAGGCAAAGAATATAAGGAAGGCTAGTAAGATAAACAATAAACATTTCTTACTTTTTGTTATGAGAGAAACCAAAGAATTTAACTTTTGACTAAGTAACATTTTACTATTGTTTCATACAGTTATGAGCTGAATTTATTCAGGATCTGAATAGCACAGAAACTTTTAATTAACACAACAAAATATTTTTCTTCTCTCTTTTATATTACTTTATTGAAGCAAAATCTTTCTCTTTTGGATTATGGCCTTTGGTGAATCTAATAGATTTTAACTTATTTGCAGGAGCATACTAAAACCCAAAACACCCTCCGGTATACATCAGGAAGCTACATTCCTTTCCGTATTAATGCTCAGGTTTAGTAACTCCTATTAGCGACAACTCTTCAACAAAGTCTTGGTGATCTAAATTATTAACTGATCTAATATAATCTTTGAAAAGATGCATTTCTGAATGCAGTTCTTTTGGAGAAGGTGGCGCTTTTCTACCATCATTATTCTTCTCTGTCGGATTATTTCCAGGCCTGCCCGCATTATCAGGACATGGAATATAGCCTTCTATAAACACCTTCTTATTTATATTATGCGCTACTACCGCCCCTCCTATACTACCGCCTATTCCTACCATATCTCCTGCTGTACCTTTCCCTCCAACTACCTTTCCTACTACGCCTCCTACTATTGCTGTTCCAGCCATTATCCCGAGTTCTGCGGCAATTTCCTGGTTATTTTTTACTTTATACTCATATCCTTCTCCACCTTTACCAGCAAGCCCATCTTTTCCTTCAATTCCATTACTGCCTGCAGCATTCACTACCTTAGGGTCTATGCCTTCCGGCTTATTGTTCAATATTCTTATTTGCCCCTGGTATCCCCCTATACCAGCACTACCTCCTTTACCGCCATTACCACCATCTCCTCCTCTACTACCTATATTTTTTTCCCTTAATCCATCTGTACCATCTGACCCATTACCTCCATCTTGACCGTTACTACCACTACCGCCGTTAGCATTGATAGTTAGTTTCTCTAGGCCATGGAATTCCTTGCCTATACCAAGAAAATTGCCACCATTATTGCCAGGGTTACCAGGCAATCCATCTGCTCCATTACTTCCATTTACCCCATCTACTCTATCGTCTTGTCCTCTAGTAGCAGGCGTTACTCCATCACTAGCTTTCTCTTGATCATGCTTTACGGCATCTTTACCACTAATATTAATCCTGACATTGCTTGTGACCTTCCAGCGAGGAGCTACAATTTCTATATCCTTGCTTTTTAATTTAGCATCTTCAAGGTTGGAATCAAAAACCAACGTATTAAATGCATAAATCTTGATACCTTCTTTCATCGCATTTTTATCCGTTTTCTGTATTATCGCCTCTACTTTACTGGTCTCTATTAGTATGCCACTCACTTTAAAATTATTATCAGCAAAGCTCTCAATAGGTGGTCGGTCTAATATTTCTATTTGATCCTTTAGTAGCTTTAATCCACTTCCCCATTTGTTAACTTCACATTTTATAGTTTTATTAATTTGCCGAAAAAACTCTAAAAATTCTACATATTTGGTTAAAGTAGAATTATCTTGTTTACTAATCTTTTTAACAAGCTCATTAATATCTTGCACAAACTCCTGAGACTGTGTCTCATTATACTTAGTAAGCTTATCTAATATCTCTATTGTTGATTTAATAGATAGCTTAAGTTGACTTAAATCTGAAGTGCTAGCAATCTCTTTAATACCTTCTTTATAGTACTCAATAATTTTCTCCACTAATTCTTTTTGAACGTACTCAGTTATATGATTATTAAGATGATTGGCCATTTGCTGTATTATCATCATTGCTTTAGCTGATAGTACAGGCGTATAACTTGCTTTATTTACTGCTATTTGCTTGGCTATATCTATATTACTCTCGTGCCCAATATCTTTTTCAGGTATATAATTTTCTTCATTATTTATGGGTTGAATTTTTTGTGTTAGGGCATCTATAATTTTATTTTTTTCAGTATCATTTATATCCTTTTCATCGGTTGGAGCTTTAAAGGTCAGTTGGTACTTTTGCCCATCACGTATAAATTCCAAGAAGTTCTTTTGATATTCTGAAAGCGTTACTTTGTCTAAGATATCATTAATCTTATTCCTTACAAATGCCTTCCCATCTCCTCCAGCACGATAACTATGGGTTACTACCAGCAACATCCCATCTTTAAATTTCTCAAAATCTCCAGCATAGCTCTGGAGTGAGTTAATTGTGGATATCAATTCATCTATATGCATTCTATCGGACAACCCTGCTTCCGTAACGGTAATAACAAACTTTACCTTTTTAGTATTAGTTATTACATCTCTAATTAGTTTCGCATTAATAATTTCCCGTACTGCTCCTCGTGTATCTTCAAGCCCGGGGCAGTCAAAATATACAATTTTGTTATAGGTATCCTTATAAGGAAATGGAAAAAAGGTACTTGATACATGATCATGACCGATTTTTATTCCTTTTATTGGATTTTCCATATCTAACACAATCTCGCTTTGCTCTGTATCCTTCCATTTTGCTTTAATTTTTCTCCCTGCCAAATAATTTATCAAAGTGCTTTTTCCAACACCGGTTTTTCCTAAAAATATAACTACTTCTTCGTATTTTTCTTGGGGAAAATGTACTGTATTAATTAATTCTACAGCTCTTTCTATAAATCTCACTTGATCTACAGGGGGGAGTGCTCCGTAGTTTTCAAGACCTTTGTCTATAGTTTCAAGGCTTTTTTCTACCTCCATTTCTGCAGGACTTTTATCTATGTTGTTATTATCGTTTTTTAGAGCTTGCGACATTTCTATATCTCCCTTTAGTGATTATGTATATTTCCTTGCAGCCTTTTCTTAACCTATCTAAATATTTCTTCCATCTATCAAAACAACCATAACATACCTTAAAAAAATCTAACATTATTTATTTCATTCAAAATGCTAGTATAGCCATACCGCCATTCATAATAATTTAAAACACAAAATTTCTTATACCAATTCAATTTCAAAGGACTAATATAAAAAATGAAGTGAGGAGCGCAGAACGTTGATCTACTCCCGCACGACGAATCTGAAATTTTTTATAATTAATCGTTTAGAAAGTGACTTGGTATCACCCCTCTGGTATATATCGGAAAGCTACAATAGGGGTTTTGTCATGCTTTTTAGGTAACTGACCGAGTGAAACTGTATTATGGCCATATTTTGTATTTAGCTTGTCCATGCTTCGCGATAATAGCTGCCTTTTACTGCTCTTATCATCACTCACAATATCACTGAAACTTAATTGTCCTGTCTTTCCTTCTAAATTGCTTAGGTTAATAATAACTTTCTTGATTACTAAGGTGCGAGCAGCAGAAGGAGTATTAGCAGTATATGTTTTTAACAACTCATCTAAGCCTTTTAGCATTGCAGTTGCAAGGCTAGAACTATCCGAAGTAGATTCTAGTTTGATTCTACTTTTTAAACTTTGTTGTTCGGCTATTTCTATAATAAGTATAATGTTTGAAGTGGTTAATTCACGTGCTCTTAACCTTTGAGCCGCCTTAAGAAGCAAACTAAATGCTACGCTACGAGCGCCTTCAGGATTGCGTAACTCTGGAGCTAATACCTGGCTATGACTAATGGTAGAGCTTTTAGGTATTTCTATAGGTAAGTCAGCCCCTCTCAGTAAATACCATATTTTCTCTCCCCAGATATTACCCCATATTCTCTTGAGTAATTTCGCATCAGGCTGATATAGCTGTTTGATATTTGTTATTCCGCTTAACGTAAGACGGTTAAGAGTGCTACGCCCTACTCCTGGTAAATCTGCTAGTTTCAACCCATAAAGCCTATTTGGTATATCATTTGGCCCAATCACTATCAAACCATCCGGTTTTTGCATATTAGTAGCAATTTTGGCCAAATACCTGTTTGATGCTATACCTATAGAGCAACGTATGTAATCCCCTACATTTTTCTTGATAGCAGATTTAATTTGCAAGGCGAGTTTAATTGCTCTTTCTTCTTCACAATATTCTCCTGTTAAGAGGCAAGCCCCTTCATCAATCGAAAAAATATGGTCTACACATAGATATTTATCAATCTCCCGAAATATCTTCTTATGATAATCTACATAAAGTTCGTGTTTAGCTACTATACATATTAAATCAGGACAGAGCTTTTTTGCTTCATAAATTCTAGTACCTGTTTTAATACCTTTCTGCTTAGCTTCTATACTTGCTGCTATCGCACAAGTAGTATCGGAAAGAAGCGGAACTACCGCTACCGGCTTATTCCTTAAAAGAGGATCAATTTGCTGTTCTATGGTAGCAAAATAGCTATTAATATCAATATACAACCAATTTAATTTTGTTGGTCGCAAATAGTGATTTTCCACACTTCCTACTTCAAATTATTAGATAAATCTAACCGGTTCTAGCAGAAAACATAAAACGATTTTTTTAAGTATTATGCATGCTATATAAGAGTGAGTTTTATTATATAACTCAATGCCATATTATACAATTAGCATTATGTAATATATTTTTTATAACGAGCTATTATCAGGTCAGAGGGCGAACCAGCTTAGAGAATAAATCAGAATAATAATAAAAACTGTAATTAAAAGTATTAGGTACTAACATTTGGTGCTTTGTTATTCTTGCTGGTGGATGAATTTTATTTAGTTAGTTGCCCATGTAGCTCACTAAACCTAGATCAAGATCTTTTCTATTAGGCATAATAATTCCTCAACCCCTTGGATATAATTAAGTATACGCTGCAAAACCAAACTCCAGCTGATTGATAGTACTATGCCCAAGAACGATAACAATATATCTAATATTATAGCTTTGTTCGCAAGTTACTTCTTCTCCAGTAAATTTATCGATAAAAGGGATAAAGGAAATAAAAATTGTAACCAAGGAT
>JAJZHL010000097.1 GCA_021804505.1 Pseudomonadota bacterium
TATGTCATAGTATAATATTTACTATATAGCAGGCAAGTGAGTATAGGGAGAATTTAGTAGGAATATCTTACTATATTCCTACAGCATACAAAAATGTGTCTATTTTGCTTACTCCTCAAGGATATAAGTTTTGAATTGAACCTGCCGTACTACTTTTTACCGTAGAATTAACCTGATCCAGACCTAAAACGGCATTTATTATATCTTCTGTTGGGTTTTGGTAATTTATACTTTTAAACTCATAGCCCAAAATTTGATATATTAATCTAATTTTAATTATAGACTGGACAATGTCCGGATGCGTCTCCGGATATAGTTTTTGTCTCATATTTAAAGCTTGCTCATAAAACAACACTGCTTTTGATAACTCACCTAGCGCTTGATAATCTATTCCTATTATCTCTAGGGAATCCGCCGTATCGGGGTGTATACTTGGATATAAAGCCTGTCCCATTTTAAGAGCCTGTTCATGGTAATTAAGAGCTATCTTTGGTTCTCCCAAAAGCAGGTACGCTTTACCAATGTTAGTTAAACTTCTAGCAATAGCCGGATGATTTCCTTGATATAATTCCTGCCTCATTTTAAATGCCCTCTCATAAAATATAAGAGCTTCTCGTGCATCACCAAACAATTCTTGATAAACTATACCTATATCATCTAAGGATCTAGCCTTCTCGGGATGATTTCCTTGATATAATGCTTCGCGCATTTTAAGTGCTCGTTCGTGAAAAACCAAAGCTTGTTTTTGTTTATCTCCCAAATCTAAATAGGATGAGCCAACAGCATTTAAGGACCGAGCTACTTCTGGATGATTACCTGGATATAGTTTTTGATATATTTGTAGAGCTTGTAAATTAGAGACTAGCGCCATTTGTAAATTTCCTAAGCTTTTCTGGGCCGAACCTATATAATGCAGTGAAGCAGCAATTTGAGCAGAATCTCCTTGAGGATATATTTGTTTTAATATTGTTAAAGCTTCTTCATGCAAGGTTAACCCCTTTTGTGGATTTCCTAGCAATTGGTAAAACCACCCTATACTATTGAAAGAATTAGCGATCTCTACATGTTTACCTCTATATATTGACTGCCTGATTTTTAAGGCCTGCTCATGAAAGGTTAACCCTTTTTGAGGATTCCCTAAGTGATATCCATAAATCCAGCCTATATTATATAGAGACATCGCTATACCCGCATTATTCCTTGGATTCAGCGATTCTTTTATTTTGAGGCTCGCTTTTTCATACTCCAATGCTTGTTGGAAGTTATAAGTTACGTATTCATTATATCTACTCAGCTTCGCATATAATTCACCTTGTACCTCTAGTTCTTTATCACTTTTATTTTTTAATAATTTAATTACGTGAAGATAAAACAACTCAGCAATTTTCCAATCTTTGCCCGAAAGTGTTGTGACCTCTGGAAATAAATTATTTAGAGCTTTTAATAAGTTGCTATTAATAACATCTTCTTTCATCACCTGTTCTTTATTGGTATTGCTAGCGATATATTTTTTTATTTCCTCTTGCACTAGACGATGGATTTTTAAACCACGTTTATCTTTCCCCACACGATTTACTAATGATAAAGATATAAGTTTTGTTATTGGTTCTTTTAATCCATCATCATCTATCATCAATAGTTCTTTAAAAATTTCTACACTAATGAAATAAGAATCAAGATAGGCCGCATATTGCAAAATTTCCCATGCCCACGGTGATTTTTTTAATGTCACAAATAACGGGGTATTCGGTTGATATTCAGGTAACGCTGCTATATTTTCTATACATTTTTCCATTGGAGTAAATTCATGGCTCTTTATATAAGCTATAGATCGAGATAATTTATAATGCATTACCTCTCCATCTTTGGTAGCTAGTACCCTGATTAAATAGTCTGTTTCTTCATCAGTTATTCTATCTTTAAGGTTATTTTTTATATATTGTTTCGCCTCACTCCTATTAAATGGGTTAAGCTTAACATATTTTATATTATCCGTAAGGTTGTCATTATGAGTGGTAATAATAACCTTTACATTCTCTGGTATATTTAATAAATAGTCTTTAATAAAATTAATATCGCCGACACTACGGAAAACAAACAACATAGGTATACGCAGATTAGCTATTTTACTATTTACTAAATTGATAATTATTTGCCTTCCTTCTTCTCCTCTAGTTATATCTATACCTAACTCTGCAGCAAAATTTATATATTCTATTTCTATTTTCTCAGCAGTATCAGCTGAAAACCACCGTACTACCTTTTTTTCTCCCATCGTCCCGCTTTTCTGCCTGTAAGCGTATTCGAGTATAGAGTTAGCAACCCCCACTCCTGGAAGACCACTAATTATAACTTTTTGGTCTTTGCTTAAAATTTTATCTATTTTTTTAAAAGTTCCACCTGTTTCAACAAAATTCTCAGGTCTATCTTCAGGCAAGTAACTTGCAATTACTTCTCCCTGTACAAGGTTATTAGTAGGGATGGCCATTGAACTTTCTAGTGTTAGCTTAATTTCTGGATCAACACTTACTAATCTAAGCACCCACTCTCTGAGTGTTTCAATTGGCACAGTATGAGATGATATAATATTTTTAACATTTGGTACTATGGTATATTGGGCTTTTAACTCACTTAATTGCCTTTTAACAAGATCTTTCCCTAAATTATCTATATTCTTTTTTTGTAATTCTTTTAGATACCAATCTGCACTTCCTTTATTACTATCTGCTAATATATCTTCAAGCATATTTACCGGTTTGGTTCTATAATGCCCTTCATAGGTGAGAGAGAACTCTTCATTTACTGATAAATTTTCTCTAACTATATAGTCAGTCCCTGCTTTACTATCGCTATTAATATATTCGAAATAATTTAAATACTGCGTTCTCTCTATCTTGCCATTTATTGCTTCATTTAGCACAGTGAGTAAAATAGTCAACGTACTATTTTCTATACTATTTTTGGAATTAATAACATCATTTGGAAGAAATAGTTCAGCCGCGGTATTAACTACCTTTGCAATACTATTTTCCTCTTCTACATTGTTTGGTATATATTTTATTACAGGCCAATCCAATATTTCTTCATATTTCTTTGGCTTACCAGTTTGTGGATCAAAAACCGCAATTAGTGAATTTAAGCTATGACCAAATATTGGCCATAATCCCGCTAATGAATTACTGTCATCGGTAGATTCTCCCTTTAACCAATTAAATTTCTCCTTAAACCAAGAGGCCAAGCTAGTTATTTTTTTAATAGCGTCAGGCTCCTGAATTTTAGGGAAGAGGCGATAAACGCGCCCTACATGCTTATTACAGCTATTCACTAAATTAGGAGGTGAAAGATAAGTTACAATATTTAGATTTTTTATATCGAATTCAGTAACATAATTAATAATATTAGGCTGCAGTTTATCTATATGAATCACAGACCCGGGGCTGTCAAATGTTACTGCCTTCGCTCCTTGGTAATTAAAGTCACGATAACAAAAATATAAGCTAAGCTCTGCTAGCCATGCGCCTAAAGAATGGCCTGTAATCGATAGATTATATTGCAGACTCTTTGCATCCTGAATCACTTCCTTAATCACTTTATAGGCAGCTGCTTGCTGTGCTACTATTTCTTGACCAAGAATTCCCTTAAGATTAGTTCTCAAAGCTGAGTCTGTATTACCCAAATCTTTAGGTTTTATCTTAGTACCTCGATGGGCTAGTACTAATTGCCCACTTTTTTTATTAATATAAGCAATCGCATAATATTGTCCCTCTTCGGGGTAATAATAAACTCTATAGACTTGCCAGTCCTTAAGGTATTTATTATATACATTGTTCTCATCTAGATTATCAAATACTACTAGGGTATTTTCTTCACGATTTTTATAAACATGCGCACTCAGTAATGCATGAATGAAGTCCGTAGGATGTCTGCTATATAATTTATTGTTTTGTATTATTTGATTCTCAATTTGCTCTTTTAATTCTGCCCCATCTTCAACTATATTACCCCATTTAATATTACCTATATTGCTGTTATTTTCTACTTCATGCAATAAGGTGCGTAATTCCTGTAAAGTCAAATTTTGGCCTTGTAAATCTACAGTTTTTATATGATAATCGGACAGGTCAGTAGCAGTAGCAGTGACATTGCATATAATTAAATTTATTACAAAAACAGTAAAAAATTTAATAACCAAACCAATCTCTCCATTACATTAATCCTTTAGATATTTTATACTTATTACTTACTATAAGCTATTATTTATTTTCTATACCAACACCTCCTGCTTCTATCATAGGAATTCTCATTATGCTTTACCTAATTAGGCCCCCTACCTTGCTTCTTGACCCGGGCAGTTGGGTTTTCACCAGATCTAATTTGAGCTTGATACTCTCGGTTTCTCTACCATTAAACGAGTCCAATACTTTTGCTTTATCTGTACTCTTATAGGAAACCTTACCTAACAACTCTTGTACCGCTTTGTATGACCCTGTTCTTATTGCGCCTACAAGATTCTCTATCCTAACCTTCTCATCTTGCTCGATGCGTCTCTTATCCGCCTCCGCTCTTCTCTCTGCACGTGCCCTAGTATGTCTGCCATAATCATTAGATCCGGTAGAATCAGTTGATGTAGCTCGAGACAATTCGCTATCCGATCTGGTTAGACTAGAACTTGATGAAACCAAATTTGACATAGAATCAGTACTTCCTCTTCTCGGAGAGCTTCCTGTATCATCTAAAGAACCGCCATAACCCGAATCATAACTAGCGTCAGATGCAAACCTAGGTCTTTCTTCCTTAGCTACTGCGTCTTTGAATG
>JAJZHL010000098.1 GCA_021804505.1 Pseudomonadota bacterium
CGATCTGAAAAAGCTTATAATGGAAAGGTTTTTAAACTAGAAGAACATACTCATAGGTTGTTAGAATCAGCTAAAAGTTTAGGGTTAGTGGTTCCTTATAGTTTTGAGGATATCATTAATGCTCATTATCTTCTGATAGAAAAAAATAATATAAAAGATGCATATATCAGGCCTTTCATTTGGCAAGGCAGTGAATCGATTAACTTAACCAACCCACTGCTTTCAGTGAATTTGTTGATAGCCGCTATTCCTGCCAATCCAAGGCCGGCAACCCCATTGAAGTTGCATTTGGCCCGTTGGCGCAAGCCTCATCCAAACTCGCTACCCGTGCAATGTAAATCGTCAGCACATTATAATATGCTGATAGTATGTCAGAAAGAAGCAAAATCTTCAGGGTTTGATGACGCTGTTTTACTTGACTGGCAGGGCTATATAGCGGAGTGTACTACTACAAATATTTTCTTCGTAAAGGATAATAGCTTGTTTACTCCGATAGCAGATAATTTTCTAAATGGAATAACCCGTCAAACTATTATTGAAATAGCAAAAAAAATGAACATAAATGTTAATGAAGAGCGCATTCCGGTTGAAAAAATAAGCGAGTTTGATGAGTGCTTTATGACAGGTACTGCAATGGAAGTGAGAAGCATACAATCAATTGATATTGGTACCAAGAATATTGTATTTGCAGGCAATAAGATTACTAATTTGCTAAAAAATGAATACGATGTATTAGTGGGGAAGTAAATTAGCGGTATAGTATGGATGAAGATAGTAATTGTATTAAAAGAGTATATAAACCGACGTTATCGTTATCACGAGCCACGAAGTGGCGTGGTGATCCAGTCTCTCTGGATTGCTTCGCTAGCTGTGCTACGCTTGCAATAACAGTACCCAATAGCTCTCAATTCACACAATGCAAATAAGCATGAGAAATTAATGAACAACATATTTAAAGGATTAATTACAGCCCTGATAACACCATTTAAGGATGATCAAATTGACTTTACATCTCTAGAAAAAATTGTGCGTTATCAAATTGATAATAAAGTAGACGGTATTGTGGTTGGAGGGTCAACCGGTGAGGGGAACAGTCTAACTATACAAGAATATGAATTATTATTACAAGCAGTAGTTGAAATTTCACAAAAAAAGATACCGATCATAGCTGGTTGTTCAGCAGTAACTAAGACTGCTGTAGATATGGTAAAAATTTGTACAAAAATGCAGATAGATGGTTTCATGTCTAGCATTCCAGCATATATAAGACCAACGCAGGAAGGGATTTATAGGCATTTTGAAGCAATACATGCAGCAAGCACTATGCCGATAATGCTATATTCAGTGCCGAGTAGAGCAATAGTAGATTTCACAGATGCAACGATTTTCAGGTTAGCCAAATTACCACGTATTATGGCTCTTAAAGACGCAGGTAAAGATCTAGAACGTCCACTTCGGATCAAGGCGGTATTAAAAGATTTTAATCTTATTTCTGGAGATGACGAGGTGGCACTTGGCTATAATGCTCAAGGTGGGGTAGGGTGTGCATCTGTTGCATCAAATATAATGCCTGCATTATGTAAAAAGCTGCAAGATAGTTGTAGGGACAATAATTATCAAGAGGCACTGCGAATACAACAAACATTGTCACCGTTGTATAAAGCGCTATTTGCTGAACCAAATCCAATAGGGGTAAAATATGCTGCTCAAGCGATTGGCCTATGCTCAGACGAACTAAGGTTGCCTTTAACTACTGCAGAAGAAACGACTCAAAACAAAATAAATGAAGTTATCGCCTTGCTTTTTAAGAATAAGGAACAATGCGATAATGTCTGAATATAAAAAAGTAATAGCCCAAAATAAGAAAGCGTATTTTAATTATTTTATTGAAGAAAAAATTGAAGCGGGCATAATACTAACAGGTAGCGAGGTAAAATCTTTACGTCAAGGGAAAGCTAGCATAGAAGATAGCCATGCAGCGAATTCTGGCAATGAGGTGTTTCTGTATAATTGTCATATTGCGGAATACGATAAGGCTGGCAGGTTTAATCACTCGACGAGGAGAACAAGAAAATTGCTGCTGAATAGCAGAGAAATACGTAAAATAATTGGTAAAATACGAATAAAAGGTTATACCTTGGTTGCTTTATCTCTGTATTTTAATAAAAAGAATAGAGTAAAGGTGGAATTAGGTATAGCAAAGGGCAAAAAGCTGCATGATAAAAGAGAAACGATAAAAGAAAAGGATTGGAAGAGAGATCAAGGGTGTTTGATGCGCGAGAAGTAGGCTTTTGTCATTCCTGCGTAGGCAGGAAACCAGAACAGGAACAATAGTCAAATAGAGTCGTTAGTGGAATTAAAGATGTTAGAGTTACCAATACTATCAATAAGTATTTTGTTGCCTTTGTTAAGCGCGCTGTATATTCTGCTGTTTGTCAGCCAGAGCAAGTCTCCCAACAAACAGGTATATGCTACATACGTAGCAGTGTTAAGTTCATTTTTTACCTTAATTTCCACTATATACTTATTACTAAAGTTTAAAAGTAAGGCTCTGTCGTACCAACTCGTTGAGCATTATAGCTGGATTCCATCTATAGGCCTTGATTTCCATATAGGGGTTGATGGCATTTCGATATTTTTCATAGTACTAACAGCGCTTCTAACACTCATTTGTATGGTAGCTAGTTTATTTACCATTAGAAAATATCCTAAAGAATTCTTAATCTGCTTTTTACTAATGGAGTCCTTCTGTATCGGAGCTTTTGCCTCTATTAATTTGCTATTATTTTACCTATTCTTCGAAGCAATATTAATTCCTATGTATATTATAATAGGGATTTGGGGGGGAGAGAATAGAGTTTATGCTGCGGTTAAATTCTTCTTATATACCTTCTTTGGTTCAGTATTTTTTCTATTAGCTCTTATATATATTTACACGCAAGTCCATAATTTTAACATGGTAGAGCTAAATAGCTCTTTACCTTTGTTAGCTTTGTCAGTACAAAAAATCTTATGGGTTGCAGTATTCATTGCTTTTGCTGTAAAAATGCCCATGCTACCGTTCCATACCTGGCTTCCTGATGCTCACGTGCAGGCGCCAACTGCTGGGTCCGTTATTTTAGCGGGTATATTGTTAAAGCTTGGAGCGTATGGGTTCTTGCGTATTTCAATACCAATGTTTCCAGATATATCAAAAGAATTTGCATGTTATGTATTAGTGCTCAGCGTTTTTGCTGTAATATATGGTTCGCTAGTAGCAATGGCGCAGCGTGATATGAAAAAAATGATAGCTTATTCATCTATAGCTCATATGGGGTATGTTACTGGTGGGATTTTTAGTCTAACTCCCGAAGGTGTGAAGGGAGCCATATATCAAATGATTAGCCATGGTGTGGTTGCCTCTGCCTTATTCCTAATAGTAGGAGTTTTATATGATAGACTTCATACTAAAGAAATAACCAAATATGGTGGTGTAGCTACTAAAATGCCAGTTCTTGCAGTTTGTTTTATGATCGCTATGCTTGGATCTATAGGGCTACCTGGAACTAGTGGTTTTATAGGCGAGTTTCTGTGTTTACTAGGTATCTACAAAGCTAATATAACCATGGCAGTGCTAACTGCCACTGGCGTTATCTTAGGTGCAGTTTATATGCTAAGGCTTTATAAAGAAGTGATGCTAGGGGAGATTACTAATAAGGAAGTAATGAATTTTAAAGACCTGCATTTATATGAAATTATATCTATTGTCCCACTTTGTATATTAATAATATATTTGGGTATTATGCCAAATACCATTATGAATATGCTTAATTCATCTGTCAGTAAAATTTTGCTGCTTAATTAAAGCAATAATCACCATAAAATAAGTATAAAATAGAGAAGATAATTCCGTGATATCCGAAATATTACTTGCTGTGTATAAATAAATAATATATAGTATTGCAAATATTGCATTAGTAGGTATAGTGCAGTGGAATTCATAAAAGGATAATAATATGTCCACAATCACAGAATTTATTGAGCACAAGAAAGGTCAAGTATATAACTACTTCCTATCGAATTATAAAACTATCCTACCAACTTCAGTCGCTCCTTATTTGTCCAGTATTATTATAGAGAATACAGTAACACGCTTTCTACCAGATCCTATGAAGCTATCTTTAAAAGTGAAAGCTTCAGCCGCTATCACATATTACGTTGCTAAATGTCATGATAGTTTGGCAACTATTGATTCAGGTGCTACGTTGTTTGGTGGTGGAATCTCTTATCTTCCTTTTAAAGTAGCTATGTATACTACTAAATTGGCAAAATGTTTAGTAGATAATGCCTTTTATATGGGACTTGGTTTTGGTGGTGCTACTATTGTAAGTTATAGTACAAGTTGTGTGATGGATAAGTTATTGGGCAGAGTAGAAGAAAAATTGGCAGAAGCTAAGCTTATATCAACTCTAGCGCATGATGCGAGCAATTTACAAGAAAATATCCAGGTTCTAACCAATAAGAAAGAGCAACTAGAATCTATAAAATACTATGTAGATGGAGCATCTAGTACTTTGTTAGAAATTACGAAATTTTTTATGATATTGTATTCTTCTGCTAACGTTGAGAAACGAGCAAAAAAATTGGTACACAAGACAGAGGAAGTATTGGAAAAGATAAATAAGGTAGATGTTTTAGAGCAACGGGTAACAGAAGAAAAGCAGCTACGATTACAAGAAGTGAAATTACG
>JAJZHL010000099.1 GCA_021804505.1 Pseudomonadota bacterium
AGATGAAAGGTTAAGAATGGTTGGAACTGCTGCAGTATTTACCGTATTTCTACCGTTAATTTCGGGCATTATTAACGGTTTGTTTTGCCATTGTTTAAGCAAAAAGCAAGCATCTTGGATTTCTTCTATTGCAATCATTATATCAGCTTCACTTGCTACATTTGTATTTTATCATGTAGGTATTAATGGAGAGGTAACCCATCTTACTTTACGAAAATGGCTCGTTATAAGCGGGGCAGAAATAAATTGGGCAATTTATATTGACCAATTAACTGCGATAATGTTCATAGTAGTTACCTATGTCTCAGCGGTAGTCCATATTTATTCTCTTGGCTATATGCAAGATGATGACGGTTTAAACAAGTTCCTTGCCTTTTTATCTCTTTTTACCTTTTTTATGCTGGCCTTAGTTTCAAGCGATAATTTCTTGCAATTATTTTTTGGCTGGGAAGGTGTAGGTTTGTGCTCTTATCTGCTTATAGGTTTTTGGTATAAAAAGGAAGCAGCAAATAAAGCAGCTATCAAAGCTTTTATAGTAAATAGGGTAGGGGATTTTGCTTTCATACTAGGGGTTATAGCAATTATTGTTTATTCTGGAGCAACTGATTTTGTCACAATATTTGGTAAGGCTATGGCCCTTTCTCAAATATCATTAGACTTTTTACCCTTCAAAGCTTCAGTGATTGATGTGATATGCTTTCTATTATTTGTAGGGTGCATGGGTAAATCTGCCCAAATTGGTCTACATGTGTGGCTACCTGATGCTATGGAAGGACCAACGCCAGTTTCAGCACTGATCCATGCCGCAACTATGGTTACGGCGGGAGTGTTTCTAGTTGCAAGATGCTCATACCTATTCGAATATAGCCCTGTAATATTGCAGATGATTGCCATTATTGGTGGCGTGACCTGCCTATTTGCTGCAACTATTGCTATTGCGCAAACAGATATTAAGAAAATTATAGCATACTCAACTTGCAGCCAGTTAGGTTATATGTTCCTTGCTTGCGGCGTTTCAGCTTATAATGCTGGAATTTTTCATTTAACCACACATGCATTTTTTAAAGCTCTATTGTTTTTATCTGCCGGGAGTGTCATTCATGCCTGTCATGAGCAAGATATTTTAAAAATGGGGGGCTTAAGAAGCAAAATGCCAGTAACTTATTGTAATTTTTTAATTGGTTCTTTAGCTCTGATAGGTATCTATCCTTTGGCCGGTTTTTACTCAAAAGATGCTATTTTAGAGTTTGCTTATGCTAGCAGTGGAGTAGGCAAATTCGTTTTTGCCCTTGGCATTATAGCTGCAATTTTAACCGCCATCTATTCTATAAAAATTATCGTATTGGTCTTCCATGGTAAAACTAGGTTAGAAAGACAGACCTTTGAGCATGCTCATGAATCTCCAGGTATTATGAACCTTCCTCTTAGTATTTTGGTGGTCGGCAGTCTTCTATCTGGTATGGTGGGGTATTACCTGCTGAAGATAGATAAGCCAAATGGCTACTTTATTGACAGTATATTAAATATACATATTTATCGCGTGCTTAGCTATCATCCACCGCTTTATATTAAGTTATTACCGATGATTGTTGGAATACTTGGTATAGTTGCCGGTGGCTTCATATATGCTAAAATCAGGAATACTAAAAACGTTAATCTTATAGTTAAGATTCTTGAGCATAAATACTATTTCGACGAAATATATGACTATATAATAGTGGGGTTTATCAAACGGTTAAGCCGCATTTCTAATATTTTTGATCAAAAAGTGATTGACAGGTTTGGTCCAGGAGGCTTTGCCAAGCTTACTAACTATTTCGGTATTTTAGTAAGTAAAACTCAAACTGGATATATATTTAACTATACTTTATATATAGCGCTATTTATTGTTGCGTGCCTTACCTTTATTACAGTAAGTTTTTTGTGTGGTATTGGTTATTGGGGGTGAAAGGGGAGATTGTGGAACAGAAATTTGTAAAACGAGTCATCCTGAACTTGTTTCAGGATCTAATGACACGGTTATTTAAATAGCAAATATGGTTTTGGCATTTTATATACTGGTGTTACAAATAATTTACCACGAAGAATTTATGAGTATAAACAGAAAGTGATTGACGGGTTCAGTAAAAGATATAATTTAACAAAGTTAGTATATGCAGAAGAGTTTAATACTGGATATGAAGCAATAGGAAAAGAAAACAACTTAAGAATTGGCATCGGGATTAGAAAATCGATTTGATAGAATCTATTAACCCAAATTGGGATGATTTATATAATACCTTAATTTAGCAATGCTAAATAGATCCTGAAACAAGTTCAGGATGACCAAGAGGTTTAACAATTATCAACAGGAAAAATAATGGCTATAGCTGAAGAATATCTAATAGAAAGAAAGCAGAATAAATTTAAACTGCGCCTTTGGAAAATATTAACAATTTCAATATTTACAGTATTACTTATTGTCATAGCTAAACAATACCAGCAGGCTGATGAGCAAGTTATAACTAGCAGTTCGGACTATATCGCCTCAGCTTTAATAGAAGATATTCTTTTCGAAGACCCGAAGCGGGATGCAAGGCTTAAGAAAATAATTGATGATCATCAGATTAAAGCTCTCATTCTCAACGTTAATTCTCCAGGAGGTACTGTAGTTGGCTCAGAAAAGATTTATAATATCCTGAGAAAAATCTCTGCAAAAAAGCCAGTAGTAATTGTGATGGGTAGTCTTGCAACCTCAGGTGGGTATCTAATATCGCTGGGAGGAGACTACATTATCAGCCATAATGGGACCATTACTGGATCAATTGGGGTGATATTCCAAAGCCTAGAAGTAACAGATTTAGCTAAGACGCTTGGTATTACTTTTGAAAATTTTAAGTCTGGTGTATTAAAAGCAGCGCCAAATCCAACTGAAAAGGTGACAGCAGAAGTGCGCAAGGCTATTATGTCAAATGTGCATGATACGTATGAGTATTTTACTGAACTCGTGGCGTTAAGAAGGAATATCTCGATTGACGAGGTAAGAAAAATAGCTGATGGTCGTATATATTCCGGGCGTCAAGCGCTAAAACTGAAGCTAGTCGATGCGGTTGGTTCGGAAGATGAGGCAATAAGGTGGCTGCAGGAAGTGAAGCAAATTGATCCAGCTCTGGAGGTTAAGGAATTTAGGCTAAAGCCAAAACCAAGATTCCTTGATATAATGATGGAGGTAGCTTTATGCCAAGCTTTATAACGAACAAACTACAAGGTTTAAAAGCAATATTTTAATCATGGCTAGCAAATCTGATTTAGTGCATAACATTTCCAAGCAGCTTCCTGATATACCTGAACGGGACATAGCTGAGTCTATAGATTTAGTATTTGATTATCTAGGATCTGAACTTAAAAAGCAGAACCGTATTGAAATTCGAGGCTTTGGCAGCTTTTCAACTAGAGAAAGAAAATTTGCTGGCCGTGCTGATACTTATAAGACTGTTTATTTCAGGTCTTCTACACATTTGTCATCCCTTGCTGCGGCTGGGATCCAGAAATATAAGAGGTAAAATATAAAACGCTATTGGGTCTATATATTAGCATCAAGCAGAAACGGAACTCTTTATATTGGTGTCACCAGTAATTTATCCAAACGTGTTTATGAGCATAGAGGAAAATTAATTGATGGTTTTACTAAAAAGTATAATGTTACTTTACTCGTATATGTAGAAGAATTTTATGACATAAATGAGGCTATTCAGAGAGAAAAGTGTATTAAAAGCTGGAAAAGAGATTGGAAGCTATGCCTGATAGAAGAACAAAACCAGGATTAGAAAGATTTATACGAAAATATTTCATGAGCCGGATCAGGCGAAACATAAGCACTGGATTCCTGCCTGCGCAGGAATGACATACCCTCAACCACTAATAAAACAAGGGCATTCACAATAATTTTTAGAAAAATAACCGCAACATTTCAACCAAAAACAAAAAAGTCACAGCAAGTAATAATATTCATTTATTTTTGTCTTATTTTAAACACTACCCTTGTTTGATCAATTTTAATAGCGTAATCTTTTTGCATATTCGAATGGCAAATATATAAGTTACTACATAAATCATGTGGTTTCTTCTAGATTGTCTGTCGGACTATCCTGACTCAGGATAGAACTTTCTAAGTTAGTTAAGTTATTTTAAGTAGTTAAATTTAATCAATTTTAATATAAGGAGAAGAAAATATGTCAATGGAATATATACGTGAGCCAGCAGTAACGTTTGCAAGAAATACTTTTATAGCAACAATGAAGTTTGGAGTAGCAGCTACTTTTTATAAAATAGCGCACTGGAATGACAAAAAAAAACCATCCGAAGAACATAATGGCGGTATCAATAAAGGATTTCTTGCTTGGCTAGGTTTTGTCATTAATGAAAACTTCGATTATTTCTTTTCAAATAAATTTAATATGTATAAAGGATTGACTGATTGGGGTGATGTGTCAAAGGACTTGCCACAAATGCACCAAGACATTAAAAACTTGAAAGCTGTTGTTGGAACAATAGGAGCCCAAGTTTTGAAAAATGGTGAGGACAGTTCCAAGGGCAGCAAGATGGGTGGTATGGCTTTATCAGTAAAAACGCCACGGCCCATTTTTTCCGTTACAGCAATATGTAAATAAGGTTTCAACATAACATTGTTGTAAAATGAAATGGTTTATTTTGCAACACAAACCGAAA
>JAJZHL010000100.1 GCA_021804505.1 Pseudomonadota bacterium
ACGCTATTAGCAATAAAAAGTGGCTATAATTGCTATGTAGCCTATATTTAATCTGTATAAAGGTAATCGGGAGAATTTGATGAAGACTCATAGTTTTAATACTGATGATGCATTAGCGGTTGAGGACCTAGCTTTAAAAAAGTTAGCAAGCTTCGCCCCAGAGAAGAATAGTACTTATAGAGATGCTGATAATGAGAGTGATATTTACATTGAAACCCCAAATATGGGCTTAAAAAGCTTGCACTCGATAATTAAGAAAGAAAAAGGTGAAAGTTATAATGTCACCCCTAATGATATGATGGATATCCTAGAGCAGAAATTTCAATTATCACATGAACAGGCTCAATATGTTATACAAGCTAATGCTGCAGATGGGATGGCTAGTGCAACTGGGGCATTTGGACTTTTAGAAGCTGAATTACTACAGCAGCAGAAAGTTAGTACTATGCCTACACGCAGAGGTATGAGTATGTCTAAAATTACGATAGGGAATGATGGTGATGTAGAATATAGTGCAGGTAATAAAATATTATTTGATTGTCCTGAAGGGAGTAATGGAACCTTAACACAAAAATTTCCTAAATTGACAGATGATATTATAACTAAAGATTTCGTTACCATTAACATGTCTGTTAATTTGGGGAAACTAGGTGATAAGCCAAGCCAACCAATTACCATAAATGTTGCTGGGAAAGGAAAAATAGGAGAGGAGTTTGTCACAAGACTTCAGACTATAAAATCACAAGAACCATCAAAAACCGCAGAAGCAATTGTCGAGCATTATACTAAGTTTTCAGAGTCAATATATGAAGCAAGCGGTGCAGATAAAAAGCATAAAGCTGCTATGGTTGAAACCTTATCACCGTTATTTAGTAGTAGAGTATTAACAGAGGAGCAACAAGAACAGCTAGATGACGACGTGTCTTTATTGAAAAAATTCAATTCTTTTAAACAAAGCATAGCAGAAACATTAGTTACTGAAGTTTATAGTAGTCTAGAAGAAAAAAAAGATAAGGTCTCCACTGTTCATGAGACTACTAAAAATTTAAGAAAATTTCTTCCAAATCAAAAGGATGGATACTTAAAATTAGTAGCTGAAGACTTAGTAAGTGATATTGATAAAGTACGGCTTGGTGAGAATTATCAAGAAGAAAAAAAGAATATTATACAACGATTTATAAAAGTAATTACGAAGCTGTGGCACGGATATGAAAAAGATAAATTACCTAATTTCCTTAACGAGGCTTCTAAGGTAGCTGCGACTGCAAAAGATAAGATTAAAACATCAAGATCAGATAGTGGCATATATCCAGATAACACTCCGGATATTTCTAAAAAGGTCTCATTGAGTAAGTAATAAACCATTGATAAATAACGATTAAATACCATAGATTTTTATTCTTGACATTATACTGTCTTCTGATACGATCCGACCGAGTACTTCAACTGTCTGCTACAGAATATAATTTATTGATCCTAAACATACTACTTACCTCGTAGTTAAATTAATTAGAATAAATATGGCTGGTCATTCAAAGTTTAAAAATATTCAGCATCGCAAAGGTGCACAGGATAAAAAAAGAGCAAAAATTTTTACTAAGCTAGTTAGAGAAATAATTACTGCAGCCAAGATGGGAACTGATGTAAACACTAACCCACGCCTGCGTGCTAGTATCTCTGCTGCTAGGAGCCAAAATTTGCCAAAAGAAAGAATTGAAAAGGCAATAAGTTCAGCAAATGACTCTAGTAATAACGAAAACTACGTAGAGATGAGATACGAAGGATTTGCACCTGGCGGCATTGCAATAATAGTTGAGGCACTAACAGATAATAAAAACCGTACAGCCTCAGACGTACGGGCTGCGTTTACCAAATTTGGTGGAAATTTAGGGGAGACGGGAAGCGTAAACTTCATGTTCAATCATCTGGGAGTGATCCACTATTCTGCTGAAATAGTATCGGCGGAATCTCTACTAGAAGGGGCTCTGGAAGCTGAAGTACAAGATATAATTTCTGAAGATGGCACGAACATAATCTATACTGACATTGAACATTTCGTGAAAACTCTTGAATTCATGACTGCTAAATATGGCCCTCCCGAGGAATCATATATTGGCTGGGTACCACAAAACCTAATTACTATTAGCGACCAAGAACAAGCAGAGAAATTATTGAAATTAATTGACCTTTTGGAAGAGAGCGATGATGTGCAAAGAGTTTTTGGTAACTATGAACTTTCTGATGAAATATATGAAAATATGGTGATATAGATGGAGAGGCAAATTATTGTTTTAGCTGCAGGTAACGGCAGTAGAATGGAGTCTGATTTACCTAAAGTTATGCACGAAATAAATGGCAAACCAATGATTGAAATGGTGCTCTCCAGTGCAAAAAAAGTAACAGATGATATTATTCTAGTTTATTCGTCACTATTGGAAAAATACCTGCCAAAATATCAAGAGATTTGTAAATTTGTATTACAACCAGTCCCCTTGGGTACTGCTCATGCTACATACGTGGCCCTGAGTTTAGTAGACGATAAGAAAGATGTAGCTGTGCTATATGGAGATAACCCGCTAATCACATCTAATATCATTAACGATTTGTTTAATCATATGTCAAGTACCGATTCTTCTTTAACTACCTTATGTTTTACACGAGAAGAAATTAATCAGTATGGAAGAATTGTCACTGATGAGAATGGAGAATTTTTAAGTATTGTTGAGTTTAAAGATGCAACAGATGAAGAGAAGAAAATCAAGTTGTGTAATTCAGGTGTTATCGCTTTTAAAGCAGGCATATTGAGGAAGTATTTAACCAAGTTGTTTCAAGATCCTATCATCGATGCCGAAAAAGAAGTATATTTAACTAGCATTGTAAAAATTGCCAAAAAACATAGTGAAAAAGTAACATATATGCTTTCTCCCGATCACACAAAAGTAATTGGGGTCAACACAAAACAAGAGCTAGAGGAAGCTAATAAGATAGTAAAAATGCATCAAGTGTAGTTAGTACTACATGATGCTAATTTACAGCATCTACTAAGCAACCAACAGAAGATATACTGTTGATAATCCAAGAATTGGATATCAAGATAAGAATCGAGTACCGCAGCGTACTTAAGTACGTGAGGAGCGGAGATTTCGAAATTTTGGTAAAACAATTCTTGCAGTATCAGCAGTATACTAATATTGGAGAGGTGGCCGAGTGGTTTAAGGCGCTCGCCTGGAAAGCGTGTTCACGGCAACGTGTCAGGGGTTCGAATCCCCTCCTCTCCGCCACTCGGAACGAGTGGTCGTTTTTTCGAAAATATCGAACGGAAAAACCAGAGAGGTCTCAAGTTTTTTGCCCCTCAGCTGGAGGTTCGAAAATACGAATTTTATCATTTTGCGTTTTTCGGGGGTTTCAGAACCTTTGAAAGTTTCATAGGCCTGTGAAGCTAGAGTTATCAGCATTGTAGCCGTATCAGTAAATTTGTCGTCTGCTTCATCATAAACCCGTAATAAGCGGTCAATCTCGTACTGACGATCTTTTAACTGTTGCTTTTTTGCCTGGAATTCTTCTTTGGTAAGTTCACCAGTTAGTCTTAAATCAATCAATGAATTTAATTTAAGCTCATTTTCGGTGTGTTCTTTTTTTAATGCAGCCGTGGCTTGGTCATGCTCACCTTTTTTTAGCTCATTGGTGCTTTTAAGGTACTCTAGGGTCTCTTTTAAAACTTCTTGGTCTCTGATGCCTATTCTCTTAAAAATCTCTTCTACCTGTTGTAAAACTTCATCTTCTCTAACATATATTTTTTTCTTTGGATTCTTTGGGTCCCATGTCCCTAAATAGGTCCATTGGTCTACTCTACCATCGGAATATGTCTTGCTGTGGATTTCAGCTGTAACAACCCTACCAGTTACTGCACAGGTTATAAGGCCCCTAAAGAGGAAGTCTTTACCGCCATATTTGAAAGGCTTCTTATTCCAGCCTAAACGCACTTCTTTACATGCCATAAATGTCTCTCTTGTTATAATTGGCGGATAACCGTGTGCCCACATCTCACCTTTGACCTGCATCTCACCATAGTAGAAAGGTTGCTGTAGCATACGGTGCAACACCGTTTTATTAACGTGATAATTCTTCCTGCTCCTAAGACCAAGCTCTTTGGCTTTTTCAGTCAAATAACCAAGAGTATAGACTCCGCTAGCATATTCTTCAAAGAGTTTTCTTACCATAGGACCTCTTACAGGATCAAGGATCACTATGCTGTTGCCTTTTTCATCTCTGCTGTTTAAGTATCCAAGAGGTGCCGGTCCTATCCATTCTCCTTTACGAAGTTTATGGTCCAAACTCCTTTTAACATTATCACTAAGACTATCAACGTAGGATTGTGCCATCAATACATTCATGCCCCACATTAACTTTGCATGGGACTGAGAGTCTTTGTCTATGACGTAACCTTCAGTCCTAAAGTGTAGTTCTATTTTACCCGCTTTTATTGGTTCCTCCAATAATGAAATTTCTGAGATTCTTCTTTGTACCCGGTCTACCTTATCTGCTACTATGGCAATATTTTCTCTATGAGTTTTAGCAAATTTAATCATTTCTTTAAATTGTTTACAGATCGG
>JAJZHL010000003.1 GCA_021804505.1 Pseudomonadota bacterium
GGTACTAACCTATCAGAGTTTACTCCATGATCAATTCCGTTAATCAGCTTACACAATAATAAATGTTCGATGAATTCATACCTTCAATTTAATGTTATTCCATCAAAATTCAAGGTCTTTATATAATTATAACTCCCTCTATACTTGTTACTGTCAAGAATTAACAAGTCAATGGCCTCTTTGAGAGGTTCTACTAAATACTGTTCTTGAGCCCAACTAAATAAAAATGATACTAGTCCTGCCCCCGTACTACAGTAATCTACTAGTATAGTTTTTTTACCATTTTTATATTCTTCTATCAGAATTTCTGGAGTTAATCCTAAATTAGAAAGCACTTCTCGATATAGGATTTTCTGCTCAGAAAAAAGTTTCATACTTGCACTATCTCTAGTTACAGTTTCTAGTAATTTATAGCTCGGATGCTCATCAGCTTGCTGCCCGGGTTAATTAAACTATAGAAATTACTTGAGAAGGGAATACTCTCGAATTTTTGGTCTTTCTCTTTACAAGCACTTAGTAGCTTCCCAGCTTTAATTATCCAAGCTGGACTTTGGCCTACCCCAAAAACATGAGCCTCTGGAGAGCCAGTGATAACTTTATCTGCAAACTCTATAATCTTGTTAAAATTATCTGAGGTTTTATGCCATGGCAGGTCATCATATAAATCAAGTAAGTTAACGTCTATCTTATTTTCAGTAATTAGCTGAGAATTATTTTCAATAAAACTTTTGGGAATGTTAGGAATACCTTGCAAACCCCCTCCTTGCCTAATTAAGAACGCTGCTAATTCAGACTGTTTGGCAATTAGTTCCTGGCTTGGTTCACTTTGCTGCGTTACCTGATTATATTGATAGCAATTTGCATGCACTACAGCAGCAAGTAGATCTTGAGGTGATACTTGATAATCCTTGATTAAGGTGTTAAAAACCTCTTCATTATAATTTTCTGCCGGAAAGGAGTATAACGCACTGAAAGAGCTACCACTTGCACCATATTTAAATGCAAGCTCCAACATTTCTTTTTGTTTTTCTTTGTCGTTATTGCTAAATGCTATCTGAAATAATACATCTCCCTTCATGCCCTTATTTAGCAGGAACTCAATAGCCCCATTGTCAAGGTAAGGAGATATATGATATAGACTGCCTGCATCTGCTTCGTGAGCTTGTACCAGCTTTGTTAACAAACTCAATGGATTATTAAAAATATGCGGATTTAATGAAATATGTTGTAGAAGCTCTGTAGAGTCATATTGGTTCACAATAATCAGCTCGAGATTATTTTCAATAAAGCCCGCTGGTATTTCATACGTACTTTTAAATGCATCCTTTAAACTTGCTCCATTGTTAATACAGAATTGAACCAGCTCTGCTTGCTGAGCAACAAGTTGAGAGCTGGTCTTAAATTCCTGTGTTACAACAGAATATTCTTGTGTATACATGTTCGTTACAGCAACTAATAGCTCTTTAACTGATGTTCCATTGTTAATATGCTCTTGTATTTCTTCTATTGTAAATCTCGTTAAGTAAATTTGATTATTCATATATTGTCCTCTTTTTTTAACCTATATATACCGTTGTAGCCGGTTTCAATATTAGTTGTCAAGAGTAATTTCGTATTAGCCGGGATATATTATGCCAAGACTTGCTATTTAAATGGTATGCAGAGCTATTACTCCTAGCTTAAACAGGAGTAATATTTTTAAAGAAATTTATAGGCTATAGATACTGTTTAGTGACCTGCTTGATATAGATAATCAGCTTTTTTTACAGCTCCTCGCCATAATAGATAGGTTCTATGCCATAAAGAGATACCATGCGCTCAAGTACCCTACCGGCAGTAGGGGCAGCGGTCCAGCCCGCTGTCGCAAAGCCAAATGATTCCTTTGTACCTTTCGGTTCATCGAATACAATATAAACCAGATATTGAGGATTAAAGGCTGGTAATACGCCTAAAAATGAAGACATTCTGCTGTTCTTCAGGTATTTTCTCTTGCCATTACCAGCTGCCGACAATTTTTCTGCCGTACCAGTTTTTCCTCCGACATAATAACCTTTCACATCAGCCTTGCGTCCTGTTCCTTCCTTAACCACTAAGCGGAATAACTCACTCATCTGCTTTGAAGTTTTTTCATCAAAAATACGAGTACCTTCAAGACGTTGATCTTTTCTTTTAATTAAGGTTAAATCGTATAATATCCCTCCGTTAACTACCGGCACCATTGCTTGGACAAAATGTAAAGGGCTGTACGAAATACCATAACCATACGATACCGTAACAGTTGTAAGATCGTTCCACCTTTTGTCGGATGGGAATAGCGGAGTCCCTCTTTCAGGTAATTCTATATTTAACTGGTCTAACAAACCTAATTTCTTTAAATAAGCCTTAAAATTATTTTTACCTACTTCCAGAATAATTTGTCCCATCCCTATATTTGATGAATGCAGGAAAATCTCTGGTACGCTATGCCATCCTTGCTTCGGATGATAATCCTTAATATTAAAGCCACATACTTTCATGTAACTAATGTCATAAGCATCATTCATAGTGATTATATTAGTATCAAAAGCAATAGCCATAGCCAAAGCTTTCGCTATCGAACCCATTTCATAAGTAGCAAGGGTTGCCATGTTAAATAACTCTTCCGGCTTTGCTTCACTTGGATAATGCGGGTTAAAATCTGGCTTGCTGACAAGCGCTAGCACTTCACCATTATTTGGATTAACAATTATACCGACTGCTCCGACAGCACTAAATTCTTTAAGGGTTTTATCAATTTCTTCATTCAGAATATTCTGTAGCCTAACATCTATAGAAAGTTCAAGCGGTTTATTACGTTGTTCTTTCTGACTAAGTTCTGGATCAGAATTAGTTAAAAACTTGTCATAGGCTCTCTCAAGCCCAGCCAGGCCAACAAAATCTCGGCCTACATAACCAATAACATGAGATAGCAAATTGGAGTAAGTATAGACACGCTTCTGCTCTTCTTCTAAGCTGAAGCCAGGCATTGCTAAATTAGATACAGCTTCTTGCTGGTTTGGCAATAAATCTCTTTTTATCCATATAAAGCTCTTATTAGTTTTAAGCTCTGCAAGTAACTTAGCTTTATTCAGTTCAGGAAATATTTTAGTAAGCTTATCTATAGATTCAGCAGGATTAATTACTTTTTGTGGATTAGCAAATAAGGATGATGAAGGAAGGTTAACTGCAAGTAAATTACCATTCCGATCTACTATTTCTTTCCTGAAATAATTATTTTTAGCCTGATATTTGTCTCCTACAACATAATCGTTTGTGGCCAAAATTATCAAACGATATGACAATCCACCAAAAAGTAGTACGAAGAAGAAACATACTACCAATATCCTATTTTTTGTATTACTTGGTGAAGTATCCCATGTAAAAATGTTAACAAAACTATTTTTACTTCGTGCACAATAATCTTTAAAAAACTTTGATAAAAATTGGTAACCACGAAACATTTAGTCTAATTTCCGACTTGAAATAGTTTTAATAAATTTATTATTAGCAATTGTTTTATAGCGCCACTTATTACTACTTTTAGCAAAATATGGTCTATCAGTATCACGAGACTTAGAAGTATATATTTGATCAGATATTAAAGGATCTTTAACCATTTGACTAATCTTAATTGTATCTAATTGTAAATAGGAAGAAGCAAGCCTTCTTAGTCGAGTTGGCGAAGTAAGATATGATTGCTCCGCTTTTAACACATGAATTTTATTACGTTCTTTATCTAATTGCTTTTGTACTACGCCAAACTGATAATCCAAATTCGCAACACTATCTTTTATGGCAAACAAACCATAAATACTTATGCATATAATACTTAAAAACAAATAAGTAAATACTTTAACCATTATAATTATCTCCTATATTTTGGCCAGCTCGTAATTTTGCTGATCTTGACCTTGGATTTACTATTACCTCGTCTCTCGTAGGGGTTAATGGTTTTTTGGTGAGAACCTTTAACCATTCGTTCGGGTTAACAACTGCCTGTGCAGCATATTTTGACCTAGCTACTAACTTGGCAGAATTTTCTTTAAAAAAATTCTTAATTATTCTGTCTTCTAATGAATGAAATGACACTATTACTACTTTACCATTCGGCGCTAAAATCTTTCTTATGCTAGATAAGAATGTCTCTAGCTGCCCTAATTCATCATTAACATGAATGCGAATTGCTTGAAAAGTCTTAGTAGCAGAATCAATTTTGCCTTTTCGATAGCCTATGCTAGTACGCACTATATCTGCTAATCTTGCGGTATTAGTAATAGGAGCTAATTTTCGCTGCTCTACAATTTTTTTTGCAATTCTACGAGAGTAAGTTTCATCACCATATTTATAAATTACATTGGCAATTTCTTCTTCCTCAGCATTATTGATAAAATCTGCTGCACTTATCCCTTCGGTGCTCATTCTCATATCAAGTGGGCCATCATGAGTGAAGGAAAACCCTCTATTTGCTGAATCAAGTTGCATAGAGGAAACGCCCAAATCCATAACTACGCCATCAAATTTCAACGTCCCCAATTGCCCTATACTTCGGGCAAAATCAGAGATTATAAAGCGTATTCTATTCGGATAATTATATATAAGCTCCTTAGCATAAGGCTCCACATTTGGATCACGATCTATCGCAACCACACTGCAATTAGGTTCTTCTAATATCATCTTAGTATAACCACCGAAGCCAAAGGTACAGTCCAAATACATACCTCCGCTTTTTGGAGACAAAATACTTTTTACTTCGTTTAACATAACAGGTATATGAGATGAACTGAGTACTTCCATATTCCTAAATGTTTTTTAAGGTTAAACGATTATTTTGTGCTATCTGCCTTGCTGAAGCTAAATGCATGTCAAATTTGGCAGGGTGCCAAATTTCGAAAACTACTCCTTTACCTACAAAACAAACCTGATCTAAAAGTCCCGCATGCTCAATTAATGTTTTTGGTAATATTACCCTCCCCTCTCCGTCAAACGGTAATTGAATAGCCTCAGCAAGAATCATCGTTTCAAAAGCATCACGCTCTTCAGAATACGGATCAAGGGTTTGAATAATTTGGCTTAGCTCCTCAAGCCTTTTAAGGCTGCATGCCTCTATACATTGTTTTTGAAAGGAGGGATATGCTATAAACCCATTAAATATTTGACCAGTTAAGACTTGCCTAAAGCCTACAGGAACTGATACCCTGCCCTTTTTATCAATATTATTTATGTATTTAGATAAAAAAATATTCATTTTATATTATCTTATCCCTAGCTTCCTTTGTAACTAACATTGGTCCTAATTGGGATTTTTTGGGATTACTTGGAAAATTGCAGAATAATCTACTAATTATAGAGCGTCAAGCAATTTTAAAGCTCAATTTAATAAATTGTAAAAACTTTAATTATCTGTAGATTATTAGCAAGAGATAGGTATGGTGGATAGCAGTAGAGAATGTTCGATGTCATCCCTTGCTGCGGCTGGGATCCATCTTTAATGCCTGGATTGTGTACGTACGGCGATGCCTATTCGCTAATAGACGTGATAGGCATCACGAGCCGCTGACCGCGACTAAGGTAAATCCAGATTTTCTGGTTCCCAGCCGCAGCAAGGAATTACATCGGGTTTCGGCAATGACATAGGAGAATAGGAATGACACTTGATAATATTATTGTACTATCCTACCTGATTTTTATTCTTATACTTGGTATCTATAAGAGAGCTAATATTGTTAGCTTTAAGAATTACGCTAGAGTGGAGGATACTGGCATAAGCAGCAAACTGATTCTTGTTGCAACAATTTTTGCATCTTCTGTAGGTGGAGTGACTACTTTTGGTATTGCCGAAAAAGCATTTTCAGGTGATATCTCCTATACTTATGGGCTGATATTGGCCATTCCTATTGACTTACTCATTGCCATTTACTTAGTACCCAAAATCGTTAAGCATTATGGTGCTGAAAGCGTAGGTGACATATTATTTAAATATTATGGCAAAACTGGACGCCTTATAGCAGGCTTTACGTCTGTTATTGTATGCGCAGGCTTTATGGCAGCTCAAATAAGTGTTAGTGGATATATATTTCAATATTTTTTGAAAATTAACCATATAGAAGGAGTAATTCTTAGCTACGGTATCGTTTTGATATATACAACTATTGGCGGACTGCAATCCATTATATTCACTAATATAGTGCAGTTTTTTGCAATGATAATAGCAATCCCTATCATTACTATAGTTGGATTATATAAAATTGGTGCTAGTAAATTTTTTCACGAACTGCCACCAGAAAAAATATACTTCATCCATGATCATATGCTTTCGTCTGATCTAATCACCAATACCATCGCTGCTATGCTTGGGTTTTATGTAATGAATTTGTATCCTACTTTCATCCAAAGAACACTGATTAACAAGGATCCGCACAAAACTACCAGCGCTATATATATAAAATCTACTATTTATTTTATATTTCTAGTACTAGTAACCTTAAATGGTTTGATTGCCTTTAACCTTTACCCAACCGAACCTTCTAATCTTGCCTTACCTTATTTAATTGATCAAATTATACCTACTGGCCTACAAGGCGTTGTTGTGATAGGCTTACTTGCCTCTGTAATGTCAACTGCTGACTCCGATTTGAATGTTACATCTGTATCTTTAGTAAAAGACATATTGCAGCCTATCTTCAAAATAAATAATCAAAAAAAATTATTATTAATTGCTCGAGGAGCAAATGTCCTAATTGGTTACCTTGCAATAGTTGGGGCACTAGCATTTAATAATGTCATAGATCTAGTCATTTTTATTACTGGTTTCTGGGGACCAATAATCCTTGTCCCTATGGTGTTTGCATTTTTTAATATAGTTATTGATCGAAGGATAATGATTTTATGTGGACTAACGGGAGCCATCAGTTTCCTCAGCTGGGAATATTTTGTTGGAAGTACTTTCAAACTAAAAGGAGTTTTTATTGGCACTATGGCAAGTCTTATTATTTTTTGCCTGGGATTATTGGTAAAACATAAACAGAACAAAAATTTCCTGGTATCATAACGTTTTAGCGTTTCTGATTTGCAATATGGCCAGGAAAAGTAGCAAATTAGCAATCATCTGGATAAAAAATACCATACCACTATATTCTGGTATGAAGATGATAAAAAATGGTTGTAGTAGAATGGCAACCCCACTAGAGAACATGACCATTCTAGTGCACGCTTGTATAGTAGATTTCGGCCCCAAAAAGCTAGTTAATAAATAAACTAACAATACTATAAAACTCTTTTCAAATAGAATCGTACAAAAACGTACCATCACTACAGCAGGTATTACTAGATATATGAATATTCTAAGCGCTTGTGATAATATCTTTGCGCATTGCTTCTTTATTACATCTTCTGTCACGTCAATTTGACCAACAAATAACTTAGAATATTCTAGACTAAATACATTCTTTTTCTTATCGGTTACTTCGATAGTAGAAATAGTTATTCTATCACTACCAAAAATTATTGGAATTTTAACTCTCTCTCCATATGGCAATTGATTTCTTGTATCTATAACAGCTATTTTACTTTCATTTTCATCTAATAAAAATATGGGTTCCTCTTGTACCACTGTAATTTTGCTACCATCATAATAAATTGGAGGCAGTTGTTTTAAAATATATTCAATAGTCTTTGTTTTATCTGATAAACGATTTTCTACAAAATAATCGTTAAGGGTACCTAAATAATTAAATATATAGATACAATAAATAATTGATGAAATAAAAGAGAGGGTAAATACATATTTAATACCATACCCTCTATATGTTTTATAAACATTTTGATAGAACTCTACAGAACTAATAGATAGCCATAGCTGATTTAATAAAATTCTAAACCATGAAATAACATAAGATAGCTTTGTGGACATAATTCTGATATAGGTGTTGTAAAATATTTTTATTTATCTTCTTAGCACAAAAATAAGATTTATTACAATGAAGTTTAACGAAAAACTAAAATATTCAGAAGAATATATACAATTAAGCAATTGTATAAGAGTTTTAGCAAGCGATACTGTAGAAAAAGCTAAATCGGGACATCCAGGTATGGTACTTGGCATGGCAGATGTTATGACCATGTTAGCCTTCCAATTTTTAAGATTTAATCCTAACGATCCTAAATGGCCAGATCGTGATAGGCTAGTTCTATCGGCAGGACATGGATCTATGCTTCTTTACAGTTTTTACTACTTAGGAGGATATAAGAGTTTTGATTTAACTGATTTACAGCAGTTTCGTACTCTTCACTCAAAAACCCCAGGCCATCCAGAACATGGCATATATGAAGCAATTGAGGCAACAACCGGACCACTTGGACAGGGAATGGCTATGTCAGTTGGCATGGCTATTGCGCAAAAAAAATATCAACAAAAATTGGGAGAAAAGCTAAGTAGCCATAAAATATATTGTATAGTTGGAGATGGATGTCTAATGGAAGGTATTAGCTATGAGGCAGCTTCTTTAGCAGGACACCTTGCTTTAAACAATTTGATTATTTTATTTGATGATAATAAAATCTCCATAGATGGCCCTACCAGTTTAGCGGTAACAGAAGATCATCTGACAAAATTCACCGCTCTAGGCTTTCAGGTTGAATCTATAGATGGTCATGACTTCAACCAAATTGAACAGGCTTTAAGTAGAGCGAAAGTTTCTGATAAGCCATATTTCATCGCTTGCAAAACTTTAATCGCTAAAGGATCAGTAAATAAGGAAAATTTAGCTGCAGCACATGGCTCTCCCCTTGGTAAAGAAGAAATTAGCTTGCTGAAAAAAAATATTGGCTTTAAAGACGAAGAATTCTTTATACCACAGCATTTAAAGGACGCCTGGGAGAAAGCCTGGCTACATAATGAGCAAGCATATAATAACTGGCAAAAAAATAGTTCTGAAGAAAGGGCTTATTTTAATCAACCAAATATAGATTGCTCATTTCTAAAGGATATTACGGCACCAACTAATAATGAAGCAACTAGAATATCTTCCGGCAGGATTTTAGAACAACTACCAAAAATCTCCGACAAAATTATCTTAGGGTCAGCGGATCTTGCATCTTCCAATAATATTAAGGGCTCCTTTTGTAAGGCAATCAGCAAGGATGATTTTAGTGGTAATTATATACATTATGGTGTGCGGGAACATGCCATGGCAGCTATCATGAATGGCCTAGCCTTATCTGGCTTCTTGCCCATAGGAGGAACGTTCTTAGCCTTTTCTGACTATATGAGGCCTAGCATGAGATTATCAGCTATTATGGAGCAACAAGTTATATACGTACTAACTCACGACTCAATAGGAGTCGGAGAAGACGGAGGCACTCACCAGCCCGTCGAACATTTAGCAAGCCTTAGAGCTATGCCTAATATGCTAGTGTTAAGGCCTGCAGACTATATAGAAACCGCTGAATCCTGGCAAATAGCACTAACCCATAAAACTGGCCCTATTGTACTTGCTCTATCACGTCAGGCATTGCCGCAAATAGTAAAAAAGCCAAACAATAAAGGAGGATACGTAATATCACCTTGTGCAGAACGTCCTCTAGATATTAGTATTTTTGCTACCGGTTCTGAACTATCAATTGCTTTAAAAGTAAAGGAACTACTGGCCAAAGAAGGTCTCCGCATTGACGTCATTTCTATACTATCCTTTGAGCTATTTTTTAAGCAAGAGAGTGCATACATCAATACTATCTTATCATCTGCCAAGCTAAAAGTTGCAATAGAAGCGGCAAGCCAATTCGGTTGGCACCGTATTATAGGTGAAAGTGGACTGTTTTTCGGTATAGAGAGCTTCGGCTTATCCGCTCCTTCCAAAGATTTATACGAACATTTTGGCCTCATACCGGAAAGAATTGCTCAAGTTATTAAAGACAGGCTATTAATAACCTCGTGATTACTTATACTGACGACAACTCAATAAACAGCTTGACATAAGTTCCTTTATAGTCTAATTTGCATAAAATCATGTATGCAAATTTAGATGGATACAGTAGTCACCTCTTCAACCACTATATGGAATAGAGCCAGAAATAGCAAATTCAGACGTATTGTTTGGCCAATTAGGTCAAATGAGCTGGTAAAGTTTGTTCCTATGGCACTATTAATGTTTTTTATCCTCCTCAACCAAAACCTCGTCCGAAGTATCAAGGATAGTTTTGTTATTACCTTAATTGGCTCAGAAGTACTCAGCTTCATAAAACTCTGGGGTGAAATGCCTATGGGGCTTGTATTCGTTATTGTCTACTCAAAGCTCTGTAACGTTATGACTACCGAGCAGGCATTTAGATTGGTAGTTTGCTGCTTTCTAGGTTTTTTTGTGCTATTTGGCTTTATCCTATTTCCATATAGAGATTTTTTTCATCCCGACCCTGCAATAATAGAGCACTACATTACTTTATTACCTCACTTAAAATGGTTTATAATTATATGGGGAAAATGGAGTCTTGTATTGTTCTACATTATGGGCGAGTTATGGCCCGTGATTGTTTTTACGCTATTATACTGGCAGCTTGCTAATAAAATTACTACAGTTGAAGAAGCTCCTAGATTTTACACATTCTTTTCACTTTTTGGTCAAACAAACTTACTGATATCTGGCAGTATAATTGTATACTTTGCAAAAGGTGAGCACTTCTTGCTTCCTTTATTCTCTCATCTAACCGATAAGACAGAGATATTGCTAAAATCGTTCTTAGTCATTGTGATAATATCAGCCATAATATGTCTAATTTTGCATAGATTTGTTGAAATAAAAATTATCGAAACAACCAAGAACATTAGATTTAAGGATAAAAGGACAGATATATTGAAGTTAAGTTTAGTTGAGAGCGCTAAAATAGTCTTCACGTCAAAATATTTAGGAATTATTTGTATACTGTTAATTTCTTATGCAATGTCAATTAACCTAATTGAAGGACTATGGATGTCAAAAATCAAACAGCTATACCCAACTACACAAGAGTTTATCTCATACCAGGGTAAGGTATTCTTTGGAACCGGCATATTCACCTTGATATGTTCTTTCTTAGGCAGTAGCTTGATTAGGGGTTGTGGGTGGTTTTGGGGAGCAGTTATTACCCCTATAATCATGCTCTTAGCGGGTATGATGTTTTTCACTTTTGTTGTACTTGAAAAGCCTTTAGCTATTATTTTATCGGGTCTTAGTGCATTATCTCCATTAATGATGATTGTATTTATAGGAGGATTATGGCATATTTTGGGTAAAGGAGTAAAGTATTCGCTGTTTGATTCAACTAAAGAAATGTCATACATACCGCTTGATAGTGAGATGAAGACCAAAGGCAAAGCAGCAGTTGATGTTTTAGGCACAAAGCTTGGTAGGTCAGCTGGCGCTTTGATTCAATTTGTATCTTTTAGCATTTTTCCCAATGCTGTACACAATGACCTTGCAGGCTTTTTAATGGTTGTTTTTTTTGTAGTTTGCATAGTATGGATTTATGGTGTAAAAGCACTTAATAAGCATTATACAAGCTTATTAAAACACTAAGGCTACTTCCCCTTATAACTTAATATAAGAATAATATTTGGAGATATTTAATGACCTATGTACCTATAGTAATAGAGCAAACCCCGAGAGGAGAAAGAGCTTTTGATATTTATTCAAGGCTTCTAAAAGAACGTGTGATATTTGTATGTGGACCTGTCGAGGATTATATGGCAAATATTGTAGTAGCACAGCTACTTTTCTTGGAGGCAGAAAATCCAGAAAAGGACATTTTTATGTATATTAACTCTCCTGGAGGTATCGTTACTGCTGGCCTTGCTATTTATGACACCATGCAATATATTAAACCTAAGATTTCTACTTTATGTATAGGACAAGCTTCTTCCATGGGTTCTTTACTGCTCACGGCAGGAGAAAAAGGTATGCGCTACTCTCTGCCGCACAGCCGTATCATGATACATCAACCTTCTGGTGGTTACCAAGGTCAAGCAACTGATATAGAGATTCATGCAAAAGAAACTATGAAACTTAAGAAGCTGCTTAACCAATTATATGTGAAACATACAGGAAAAAAATTAAGCACTATTGAACAAAGTATGGAAAGGGATAACTTCATGGACCCGGAACAAGCAACGTCATTCGGCCTGATTGATGGAATTATTAATGATAGGGAAACGTTAATGACCAAAAATAAGTTAGACTTAAGTAAATAACTTATTTATTATTAATATATGAGAGTAGTAAAAGTAATTAATAAACTAATACCATGACAAGTAAGACTGAAAAAAAAGAGCTAAACTGTTCTTTCTGTGGAAAAGGCCAAAATGAGGTAGTCAAGCTAATTGCAGGTCCTATGGTATTTATTTGTAATGAGTGCATTGATCTCTGCGTTGGTATAATCAAGGAAGAAACTAAAGTTGCGCTTAAGCAATTAGCATCTACTATCCCGACTCCTAAAGAGATTTTTTCTACATTAAATGATTACGTAATAGGGCAAGATCAGGCTAAAAAAGTGCTATCTGTAGCGGTGTATAATCACTACAAGCGCTTAGAATATATTGAATCTGGCAATAATGATGTTGAACTAAATAAATCAAATATATTACTTATAGGTTCGACTGGTTCTGGTAAAACCTTACTCGCCCAAACTTTAGCCAAAATTCTAGACGTACCTTTTACCATGGCAGATGCGACATCATTAACCGAAGCTGGTTATGTTGGAGAGGATGTTGAAAATATTCTACTTAGATTATTGCAAGCAGCAGACTTTAATATCGCTAAAGCACAAAGAGGTATAGTGTATATAGATGAAGTGGATAAAATAGCGAGGAAGTCTGAAAACCCATCTATAACACGAGACGTGTCAGGAGAAGGCGTACAACAGGCTTTATTAAAAATTATGGAGGGTACTGTAGCCTCTGTACCACCTCAAGGTGGCAGAAAGCATCCTCAACAAGATTTTGTACCTGTAGATACTTCTAATATTTTATTTATCTGCGGTGGGGCCTTTATGGGAATAGACCATATTATTCACGCCCGTACTGCACAAAGTTCTATAGGTTTTGGAGCGAATGTGCAATCACAGCAAAAACGAAATAATAGTGAAATATTAAAATCACTAGAAATTGAGGACTTAGTAAAGTTTGGCTTAATACCAGAATTTATTGGAAGATTGCCTATAATTGCTACATTAGATGACCTTGACAAGGAATCCTTAGTTGCAATTTTAACTCAACCGAAAAATGCTATAATTAAACAATATCATAAATTATTCGAGCTAGATGATATTGAACTAACTATTGATAATGATGCGCTTACTGCCATCGCAGAAAAGGCTTTAGCACGAAAAACAGGAGCAAGGGGTCTTAGGTCAATAATTGAAACATTGTTGCTTGACAGTATGTATAATATTACAGAGCTTAAGAAAACACATATACACATAACAAAAGATGTAATTAACGGCAAAAGCGCTCCTGTTATCACAGCAAAACATGAGACTAAACCATCTCGGAAACGTATCGCTGGCTAGGCGATTTAGGGCAGGACTATTGGACTCGGCAGAAGTATCTCTCTATCATTCCCGCGTACGCGGGAAAGACATCTAAATAAATATGGTTGATGGCCTGGGTTACCATTCTGGATGTCAGGTATTTCAATCCTCGACCTAATTTCTGCACTTATACATACTTGTATAATCGACTTAACTCTTGACTTAAGTGCAAGAATAATTTAGTTTGGACCAGAATGTGGCGGATGTAGCTCAGCTGGTTAGAGCATCAGATTGTGGATCTGAGGGTCGCGGGTTCAAACCCCGTCATTCGCCCCACATATTTTGTCAGTCGTTTTTAGATGTCATTCGAGTAAATACCACACTTGTCATCCTGAATTTATTTTAGGATCTCATATAATATTCTTGATCCTAGACTCCTGCCTACCTGGGAATGACACAAAGGAGGCGGGAATGACATAGCGCATTCGTAGCTCAGCTGGATTAGAGCGTTGCCCTCCGAAGGCAAAGGTCGTTGGTTCGAATCCAATCGAGTGCACCACAAGCTAAAGGACTGACTATACTAAGAAGATATAAGCAAGGGTTAGGAAAGTAAAAAATCCGAAAGAATCAGTTATCGTTGCAACAAATACCCCAGCACCGGTAGCAGGATCAATGTCTAAGTGATGTAGCGTAATTGGGATTGCTGAACCAAAAAACCCTGCTATTAAAAAATTTAGTACCATAGCAACGGCAAAAATTATACTAAGATTTAAATCGTATAATGTCATTAATATTAACATCGCCCCGATTAAAGCTAGCACAATACCATTGAATCCACATACCGCTATTTCTTTCACAATAACTTTCATAATGTTACTATTGTGAATATCCTTATTAGCAAGAGCTCTAACTGTAACTGTCATAGCTTGTGTCCCAGCACTTCCTCCCACTGATGCAACTACTGGCATGATAGCTGCAAGAGTTATTATCTTAGAAATGGTAATACTAAACTGGTTGATTATAACCGACGTCAAACAAGCAGTAATTAAGTTTACAAACAACCAAGGAAATCTATGTCTTACGGTGTAAAATAAATTGTAGAAAGTATCATTGGTTTGAACGCCACCTAGGGACATAATATCCTTTTCCGTTTGCTGTTCGATAATATAGATCATACTATCGATAGATACGGTACCTACTAACTTACCACTTTTATTTACTACTGGCACGATGGTTAGTGCATACTGTTTAAATATAAAGCTAAGTTCGCTTAAATTAGTGAATAAATCAGCAATTTTAAAATCAGAATTCATCAGGTTTTTTATTTTTTCTTCTCCCTGATACTTGAGTAAAGTACTTAGTAGCACAGTACCTATGGGCTTATATTTAGAATCTATCACAATTGCAGCATGCAAATCTTGCTCTGTATGCTTATGCCTTATGAAATCTATAGCTTTAGCAACTGTCCAGTTTTCTTGCAAGGAAACAAAATTTCGTTCAATTACCCTACCGACAGTATTTTCAGGGTACGTGCAACCTTCTATAATTTGCTGTCTTTTTTGTGCTTTAAACAGCTCTAATATTGCTCTCTTAGTATCTTCATCGAGGTCCTCAATAACCTCAACAGCATCTTCTATTACTAACTGGCTAATTAATTCAGCACTTTTTGCTATACCTAAGATTTGGATAATAATAGGTTTACTGCTAACGCTTAGCTGTACTAGCGTTTCTGGGTTAAGTCTATCCTGTAAAAGCGGAATAATTATTTTGTATGTTTTGTGGCTTATATTATCCAAAAAATCTGCAAGATCAGCATAATGGAGATTACCCATAATCTCCACTGCCTTATTAAATTCTTCATTATCTAGCAAATCATTAAGCTGCTCAAAAGTCTCTTCAAATTGGTTTTGATGATCTGATAAGCTATTTTTTTCTTGATTTTGCATAACTCCTCATACAGGAAATAATTATTACCATCCTTTTATAATCTTAAGAAAATTCAGAAGAAAATATCAGGTTAATATCTGTATTTTTACTTTTCAATAGTTGTTGTTCAGAGGAAAATTCTTTAACAAACTTTATTGTGGCTGCAGATGTAACATTTTTTAGATCTGTAGACAAGTCATTTGGCAACTGTTCTCCAATAATTTCCAATAATTTTATCTCAGCCTTAATAGAGAGATTCTTTTCTGCTTTAGCTTTCCGGACTAAATCAAGTATTTCTATAACTTTATCAACCTGAGCTAAATCAGCGGACAGACCATTACTCTGCTCCTTTGGCCAGGTACCTTTTTTATGTATTGATTCTCTGCTATATAAAATTTGGTATATTTCCTCGGTAATATGAGGAATAAAAGGAGCAAATAATTGCAGTAAGGAACGCAGAGTATAATATAAAGTTATGATTGCACTATATTGCCCCTGAGCATCCTTACCATCCTCGTTATAAAAACGGACTTTAACAATCTCTAAATAATTATCACAAAATACTGACCAGAAGAATTTTTCTACCAGATCCATGGCATTGGCATATTCATAATTTTGCATTTCAGCCTCTGCAGATTTTATCAGTTCATTTAACTTTACTATCAACCATTTATCTAAATTATGACTAATTTTATGTTTTATATCTACAATTTGAACATTCTTGTCATTAGATTCTAGCTTATCAAACTGAATAGAAGCAAATTTGGCAGCGTTCCATAATTTATTAACTAGCCTTTTACCATTTTTCATGACGTCTTCGGAATATGCAGTGTCTGCTCCAAGTTTTGATTTTGAAGTCCAGTAGCGTGTTACATCAGCACCATATTTCTCGATTAACTGATCAGGCACAATCACATTACCTTTAGATTTTGACATTTTACTGCGATCTTCAGCCAAACACCAACCACTCACCATAATATTTTTCCATGGTAGTGTCTTTTCATGTAGCTCCGCTTTAAGTATTGTGTAAAAAGCCCAAGTCCTAAGGATTTCATGCGCTTGCGGACGAAGATCAGCGGGGAATAGTTTTTTATGGCGATCAGAATCTATAACAAATTTATCAGATATACTATGGCTATTTAACTGCGGTGATATTGAACTAGTGGCCCAGGTATCCATTACATCAAAATCTGGTTCTACTTCATCTCGGCTATAACCAAGAGGTAAGTCTTGTAACGGATCGACAGGCAGCTGAGCAATATCTGCAAATAATAATTTACCCTCTTCACCAATTCTTTTAGAGTACCAAACAGGAAACGGTACTCCAAAATAGCGCTGCCTGCTTATACACCAATCCCAAGCAATAGAATTAATCCAATTTTCAAGCTTAATCTTCATAGTTTTAGGGTACCAATTAAGTTCATTAGTACGCTGCAATAATATATCTTTATGCTCTATTGTACGTATGAACCATTGAGGTGCCATAATAATTTCGAGCGGTGCTCCTGAGCGCTCAGCACATTTCACCGTGTGATTTATTTCTACCTGCTTAATTAATAAATCCTTTTCTCTTAATATCTCTATTATCTTATTTCTTGCTTCTTTTATTTTTAGCCCAGACATTTGGTCATGATATACAGATCTCGATAATTCTGGGGCAAAAGAGATTATCCCCTCTTTGTTAATAATAATTTTGCTCTCCAGCTTATGCGTCTTCCACCACATTATGTCAGTGGTATCCCCAAAAGTGCAGCACATAACAAGACCTGTTCCCTTGTCAACTTGTACCAAATCATCAGGTAAAATAGCTACTTTTTCTCCAAATAGTGGGGTTATTGCCAATTTGCCTTTTAGATGCTTATATCTGCTATCATTAGGATTATAAAATACCGCAACACATGCAGGTAGCATTTCTGGCCTGGTAGTAGCAATGATAATTTTTTCGCCTGTCTCAGTCTCAAAAATAATATCATTCATTACTGATACTTTTTCCTTATCTTCAATATCGGCTTGCGCTAATGCTGTGCGATCAACAGGATCCCATAATATTGGCTGATTAGCACGATAAATCTCACCTTTAGAAACCAAATCTAAAAAGGACATTTGTGATATCTTGCGTGATAATGGATTAATTGATTGATATTCTAGATTCCAATCAACCGATAAAGCCATTTTATTAAATAATTCTCTAAACTTTTCCTCCTCCGCAATTACTACCTCCTTACAAACAGCAATAAATTCTTCCCTGGCCATACTTGTTGCCTTAATTTGTCGCTGCTTTTCAACAAGCCTTTCAGTAGGTAATCCGTTATCATCAAATCCCATAGGGTAAAAAACATTCTTTCCAAACATCCGTTGAAACCGCACTATAAAATCTGCTTGAGTATAACTATATACATGGCCTATATGAAGTTGTCCTGATACAGTTGGCGGGGGGGTATCCACTACATAGCTATTCTCTCTAGCTTCATTTTTATCCCGCAGATAAATGTTGTGTTCGTTCGAAAATTTTGTCCGTTTTTTTTTACTTATATTAAAGTCAT
>JAJZHL010000101.1 GCA_021804505.1 Pseudomonadota bacterium
AATTGATGCTGAGAATAAGCGATAAATACCCAGACCATAAGTTTTATAATAAAAATTGCGTTCTGAACTACATGACCAAGCTGCTAGCTCATGAATTACGGGATGCAGTAAAGGTAAGCAATGGTTGTTTTAGATTTAAAAATAACCAGGAGGACAGGCAAATTACTGACCAAGAACGCTACCTACAGGAAATTGAATCAAGCCCTGTAACTTCTAAGGTAATGCAGTTAAAACGTAAAATAGCTGGAATATTTGAGAGTAGTACAGCTTATTCCTTACTTTTGAATACAGAATTTAGCTTAAACGGTTATGAATTTACCATGGAGATCAATAACAAATCAGCTATTCCGCTAAGTAGCCATCAGCAGGATATTTTATTAGCACAGGTACGATCTGTTTACGGGAATAATGTCCTAAGCCTTAATATCCAAACACCAGGACAACTACAAACATCAAAACTACCACAAACACCAACACAAACCCTACTACAACCGATACCACAGATAGGGCTACAAGCAGCAATACAACCACAAACAACATTCCAGACAGAATCAGAATTGTGCTATAAATCGGCTAACCAATTTGTTAGTGCTATTAGTACTAATGGAAATGAAATAAATAGCTATCATGCAAGCCATTCTACTAACTACCGTAATAATTACTGTGATAATAATATTCCTATGCTAGCTGCCGACATAACTAGCAAGGAAACAGCTAGTATAGACCCTGAATCAATATGGAGCAAAATAAGGCATAGTTTGGTAGAGTATTTTCGTGACGGAGAATGGCTTGACAAAACATGGTTTAGCAAGCTTGAAGCTATTTATGACCATGACAATCAGAAGCTAACCTTAAAAGCCCCAACCAAACTTATTAGAGATAGAGTATGGCAGCAATATGGCTATCTTATTGAAAAATTTTGTACCGATGTGAATTATCAATTAGTTGGAGTGCAGTCATGAGTGATCTAGATGTTTTACATCAAAATTTTACTGATCAAATCAGAAATAGGCTAGAAGTAAAATTGGCTGATTTATCTTACTTGGGTATAAAAGAATTTGGCTATCGTCAGTTTTTAAGCAATGGTACAACTTTTGGCTTCTGCACAAGAAACTTTGATAATATTAAAATTAAGGATGCTCGAGGTAAAGATGCACAAGGTAAAAACCTAAACTATGCATCTTTACTAAGATTTTACCATCGGGAAACTATCAACAATTTCGTTGTCTATAGAAGGTCGAAGTCGAATGATCGGATCGAAGGATTTTACTTTTTGTCTTCAAGCACTAATTCAGAAGTCATTAGATACTATATTAAGCATCCTGAATTATTTGGACGTTTTATTGAAGTTGTCAGTATTTCGGTTAATAAAATACTAACTAATAATAATCAACCCAATAACATGCTGGATACTACAGCTAGTATTAGCTGCAAAAACCCATACTGTAATAATTTATCCTACAACGATTTATATACAAAAATTCTTGGCTCAAAAGTTATAGAAGAATTATTCCCCATAACTGTAGTCAACAACTATAGAGGTCCTAATCATGAAAACTAGTAAAATCCAGGTAAAATACCTAGGAAGAGTTTTTATTCTTACTCAAAAAACAATGGAATGCCTTATACTTGTATCTCTTGGCTTTCCCAAAAAAAATATAGCAAGTAGACTTGGCATAAACTATAGAACTGTGGAGAAGCATATAAAAAATGCTAAAGATAAAATTGGGATTCACCACCATAGGCAGTTATTAGATTTTTTATTTTCATCTCAAATAGATAATCCTACTGGTACAGCTACCACTAGTAACTCTAGACCAATTACTTCAAGCAGAGAATAAATATTGCCACAAAAGGTAGCAAATAAAGACGATTCTAAATCACAGCAGGAAGTCTATTCTTTGTTGAGTACAATCCTAGTAACCGAAGAAATTATTTTGAACAGGCATAACTACTTTAGTCATGTAAGATAGATAAGAATATTTGATAATTTTATCTATTAGCCTGGCCCACAATTAAACCATCAACCACTCCTTCAATTTTGAATATCGATGTGAGCTAGTATTATTCTTTACAGCCATTGCCAGTGCCTTTTTCTGTCCGATGACTACTACCAGTTTTTTACCTCTTGTGATAGCTGTATAAACTAAGTTACGTCTTAACATCATATAACTTTGCATGGTGAGTGGAATAATAACTGCTGGATATTCTGATCCTTGAGACTTGTGAATAGTTGTAGCATAAGCCAGGGTGATTTGGTCTATGTCTGTATAATCATAAGTAACATCACGATTATAAAAGTTAATGGTTATTTCTTGATCTTGCTCATTAATAGCCTTGATAACGCCAATATCACCATTGTAGGTTTCTTTGTCATAATTATTTTCAGTTTGCATTATTTTATCGCCAACGGCAAAGATTTGGCCAAATTTAAGAATGCCGTTAGTATGATTAGGGTTCAAAACTTTTTGTAGTTCAATATTAAGTGATCTTGCTCCAACTCCGCCTCTTTGCATTGGACACAATAATTGAATATCATGTACAGAATCTAGATTAAACTTTTTTGGGATTCTGTCCCTTACCATGGTAATTATTTTATTGATTATATCATCCCCATGTTCCGCTTCTACAAAATAAAAATCTGATTCTTCTTTAGGAGCCTGCATATTTGGTAGTATTCCTCGATTTACCAGGTGTGAGTTAGTAATAATTTTACTTGTTGCTGCTTGTCTAAAAATTTCTGTTAATTGTACTGTTGCGATAACCTTAGAATCAATAATGTCTTTCAATACCTGCCCAGCACCGACTGAAGGGAGTTGATCCACATCGCCAACTAAAAGAAGTGCTGAGTTTAATGGCAGGGCCTTTAATAATGAATGAAATAATGGAACATCCACCATCGAGATTTCATCTATTACTAGGTAATCACATAGCAAAGGGAATTCTTCATTGCGTTTAAAGCCGCCGTGGGTAAAATCAATTTCAAGTAGCCTATGTATGGTTGTAGCTTCCATCCCGGTACTTTCGCTAAGACGTTTTGCTGCTCTACCAGTTGGAGCACATAGTTTGATAGTTAGCTTCTTTGCCGCCAGCACCTTAAGCAAGGAATTTACTATGGTGGTTTTCCCTGTACCAGGGCCACCAGTAATTACCGTTACCCTATTTTCTAGTGCCTTAGTTATAGCGAGCTTCTGGCTTTCTGCCAGCTGAATCTTCAGCTTATCTTCCACTAAAGGTATAACTTCAGAGGTGTCAGTTTTATCCCACAAGACTGGAGAGTTGGCTAAATCAAGCAATATTTTTGCTATATTTTTCTCATATGCATAATAGCCAGCCAGGAAAATAGTCTCAACGTTACTTAGAGTATCAGTAACTAATGATTTTAACTTAATTTCTTCTGATATCGCTAGTTCAACCAGCTCTTTATCTATTTCTAGTAATTTTTGACTATTTTGTATTAGGGTCTCTTTGGGTAAACCACAATGTCCATCAGACGTAGCCTCAAGTAACACATGCGCTACGCCGGCCCTTGCTCGCACTAAAGAATCCCTCGCTACGCCCAAATTAGCAGCTATGGCATCTGCGGAAATAAAGCCTATGCCTCTTATATCTTTTGCTAGCCGGTATGGATTTTGTGATACTACTTCAATTGCTTTCTCTCCGTAGGTTTGGTAGATTCTTGTTGCCCTAGTAGTCCCTACTCCATGAGATTGAAGAAACACCATGATTTCACGGATAATTTTTTGGTCTTGCCAATTAGCACAAATACTCTGTGCTCTGATTTTGCCTATCCCGTCTACCTTTGATAAAAGATCAGGTTGATGCTCAATGACATCAAACACCTTTTTACCAAAGGTTAAAACCAGCTTCTTAGCAAAATGTGCCCCTATTCCTTTGATTAAACCTGAGCCAAGATATTTTTCAATTCCCTCTAACGTATCTGGAGGCAAAGACTTAAGAAAATCTGCTTTAAATTGCCTACCGTGATTACTGTCATTGTGCCAAATACCACTGCATTTTATATACTCTCCAGCAGATACAGATGGAACGTTACCAATAACAGTTACTAAGTCTTTATGACCTTTAACTTTGACCCTCAGAACACCAAAGCCATTATCGGCGTTGTGATAAGTTACTCGCTCAATGGTACCAGATAAATGTTCCTTAACATCTTGATTTTTCATTTATCTTCTATAAATCGGTTATTGTATCATGTATGGTAAAGGAAGCAAGAAAAACACTTGTATTTCGGTGATCAGTGATCAATCAGTAATTAACTGATGAAGGTATAATATGGTTGATGATAGTATTTTGAATAAAATCCCAGTGATAACCAAGTAATAACCAATTCAAGAGATTCTATCCCGCTAAAGGAGTTAAAATCAAGAGTAATTTATTTAAACACCAGCTTATATACATACCAATTGAATTATAATCTTTGCCATAGTGCTCTCCAATTAAAGGCATTATTATTAATAAAGAAAATAATATTCCAGCACCATACTGTTCAATTTTTTGGGCAAGCTTAGGTTTCCTATTTATTATAGTACTCATAAAAACTA
>JAJZHL010000102.1 GCA_021804505.1 Pseudomonadota bacterium
ATCTTCAGTAGTTGCCGTATAAATTGGCTTTAAATCTGCTTGTCATTTTCAGAAGACGATTTCAGCGATAATCAGAAGTCAATTTCAATAGCAACTTGTAATACTAATTATAGGGGCTAGACTTCAATTATTCTTCTGTGCAATCAATTTGTGTGCATCTGACCTTAATTCGCCTTGAGGATCGACATGCCGATAGAGGGTTTGGCGAGTAATACCTAGTTCCTTGCAAAGTTCTGATACCTTTGTTTTTGACTCTTTCATAGCTGCTTGTGCAAGTTGAAGCTTCGTAGAGGTCATTTTAAATTTCCTACCCCCCTTATCCCTCGTGCTCTTGCTGAAGCAAGTCCAGCCTTAGTCCTCTCAGATATTAGCTCTCTTTCGTATTCAGCTAATGAAGCAAAAATACTAAAGATTAACCTTCCATTAGCAGTGTTAGTATCGATATCTGCCCCTTGTCCAGTTAGCACCTTAAAGCCTATTTCTCTGTTTTGCAGATCGTCAACTATGCTGATTAAGTGTTGTAAATTTCTGCCTCACCTATCAAGCTTCCAAACTACTAACGTATCGCCTTTGCGAAGGGCTTTAAGACAGGCCTGTAAGTTTGGCCTATCATCCAACTTCCCACTTGCATAGTCGCTATATATGTTTTCCTTTTCAACTCCATATACTTTAAGCGCATCTTGTTGTAGATCTAAACTTTGGCTTCCATCAGATTTAGAAACTCTTGCATATCCTAATAGCATATTATTAACTTCTTGGTAGAATTAACATTACAGTAGATCATTTTGTCTGTTCAGCTTTCATTTGCTGAACTACTTTCTCTAAAAGTTCTTTATTTTCAAATATCCATTTTTCAGATAAAGGGATTTCTGCATAAGGCTCTAAGATAACTCTTCCATTATCTTCTACTGTTACCCTATAACTACTGACGTTACTTGCTATTTCCCCTAAACTTATTCTCCCTTTTGAATCGGGTCGTAAAATAATTGTTTCTGCCATATGTTACTTTTGTCATTTATGTTTTTTGTTATATTCTCATATTATAACTTTTGTAAATTATAGCTATTTTATACATTTTAACAAATTATTATTTACAATAGTGTATTGTAAATTAAAAGCTTACTTATCACCAATGGGAATTAGCTTATTTTCTTACAAGAAGTACAAAATCTTCAAAATTCCATGTAATACAAACGAGCGTTTAACCTGCTGGACAACTTTAGGCTTTTCAAGAATCAAACTTACATCTGAGTTTTGCTCTATAGCTAGGATAATTTCACCACTTTCTTTTAGCTTACTTGATACTAACTCACTTACTTTATCTAAGTGTGAAAGATCTGTATGATTTTCACCAACCAGTGTAATCGTAGCTTTCTTTTTTCTTTGCCTTGCTCTTCCTGTTGCTCCTTCGCCCCCTTTTTTCTCATATTGTTAAACTAACCATTTTGGTATATATAATCATAAATCTCTCCTGCTATCTCTCTTACCCATAGTTCTTCATTTTCTGGAATCTCTTCTTGATAGAAATATTTTATTAAAGGATCACTACCACTAATTATCTTAGTTAAGGAGTATACCGCCCCCCATGCATCAGCATTTTCTGGTTCATTTATATTTTTTATCTCTTTAGTAATTTGTTCAAAAACTTGATTATAAGGCAACTTTCTAGTGTATATCTCTAATATCGATGCTATTATATGCTCATATACTTGCTCAACATCGATACTCCTTTTTAATATAACTAGATCCTCCATAATTAAATCTTTCACTTCTTTTTTTAAATGAACATGATTACCTGCTGCAGCAAGAAACTCAGATACAAGCTCTTCAACAACCTTACTGTTTTCCTATATCTTACTCCATTCTCCCTCTAACATTAACTGCACCATAAGTGAATCTTCAGCATCAAGAGCTATAGAAAGGAGCTTACTAGCCTCTGCCGAATCGTTAATCGCTAACTTTTCTAATTCCTGTACTAATCCATGCATACCATCCAATTTAGTAGCAATACGTTGTTCAGTATACTACCTTGAGGATAACTAGACAACACTGGCTTAATAAGCTCTGCTTTCCAATAATTATCTACTAATCTTTGTAAAGGATTGTTTCCTGCTTTATCTAGTGCCAATAAATCTTTTAATACCATAATCTACTTATATCTTTATTTAGCTTTTATTAACCTGGTCTAGTTCTATACTATTGTTATCATTGTAGCATAAATACCCTTAAAACGCAAATATACACCGTTATAAACGATTGATACTCCCTTATTCTTATTTTAATTCTTTCCTCATAAAAAGCTTATGCCTAAAGTATACCCGCCTCTTCTCCTATATATATATTCTTCTTGGACATTGTATGCCTCGATAGTCATTGTTAATACAATCTATGGTAGAGACGTTCCTACTTTATGTATAGGAAAACTCACTTGGCATGTAACATATTCCCGAGGGTTTGTGTGTAGTTAACATTATAGAGTGCAAGTAAATAGGTTTGCTCTTGTCTATATAAACATCATGCTCGAGTGGCAAAAGCTTAATAGTTAACTGAGCTGTTTCCACAGTATAGAAAAGATTAATCCTTCAAAAGAGCAGCGTTAGCCGATACAACTAGTTGTTTAATCTAAGTAAATTGTAATTAACTGAGTAATAAATAAATCTTATACTATTAACAATGTACTGTATCCTTTGCTGAAACTCTAAAATTAGTTAATTCCTTCAGGCATCGCCCTACCCTGTTTTTTACGTACTAGAAATCTCAATCGAAAATACCCTTTGCCTTATTTTGATTTTAGGAGCACCATGATACAGTATACAAACGTATTTAGTCCGGCCCTGTTACACAAATAGGGTAACTGTTTATGCAAGTTTCCTTGCTGTTTTATATGGTGCATTTATAATATTGATATCATTAATCTAGGTATTATAAGTTTTATGAATTCATTAAATTCTATTTTTTGGTTTAGGCAAGATTTACGTTTATCGGATAATCATGGGCTGATTGAAGCTTCTAAATTGGGTAAAATACTTCCTATTTATATCCTAGAACATGCAAGCTGTGAACCCCTAAAAATTGGTAGGGCCAGTCGTCTTTATTTACATAACTCCCTGAAAAGTCTTAATCAATCACTCAATAATCATTTAAATATATATACAGGAGATGAGAAGCAAATAATTATTCAGCTTATACAAAAGCATGATATCAAAAATGTTTTTTGGAATCGTTGTTATGAGCCGTGGAGGGTAACTAAAGATGCTGAGATTGAAAGAATACTGCAGGAAATAAAAATCAATTATAGCATTTTTAACGGATCTTATTTGTGGGAGCCTGAAAAAATTAAAAATGATGCAGGCTCTTATTACAAAGTTTTTAGTGCATATAAAAGAAAAGTTTATCTTTTTGAACCAAGAAGACCCTTGCCGAAGCCAAAAGATCTTATCCTGATCAAAGATGAAAGCAATAACACCCTACCCCAAGATTTACAATTGAGAACCTATCATACGTGGGAGGATAAAGTAAAAGAACATTGGTGTTATGGTGAAAGCGCTGCCCTAGATAAGTTAAACAATTTTCTACAGAATGGTTTATCAGGATATAAGTCAGGCAGAGATTATCCAGGAAAAACAAACACTTCAAGACTTTCTGTGAACCTTCATTATGGAGAAATATCCCCTCACCAAATCTGGGAGTCCATGAATTATGTCGGACGACTTAAAGCATCGGAGGAAGACGTAAATCACTTTTTAAGTGAATTGATTTGGCGAGAATTCTCCTGTTATCTTATGACGCATTTTAAATACCTTTCTTCTGACAATTTTCAAAGCAAGTTTAATACATTTCCTTGGCAATATAATAAGCATTTTTTTAATGCTTGGAAAACGGGTAATACAGGCTATCCAATTGTTGATGCTGGCATGCGTGAACTGTGGGAAACTGGGTATATGCATAATCGTGTACGTATGATTGTTGCATCATTTTTGGTCAAAAATTTAATGTTACATTGGCATTATGGCCGGGATTGGTTTTGGGATTGCCTGGTAGATGCGGATCTTGCCAATAACAGTGCGAGTTGGCAGTGGGTTAGTGGCTGTGGTGCAGATGCAGCACCATATTTCAGGATTTTCAACCCGATCACTCAAGGTGAGAAATTTGATGCAAGTGGAGATTATACAAGAAAATTCGTTCCAGAATTAAAATTACTATCAAGTAAGTACCTATTTAAACCATGGGTAGCGCCACTGAGCGAGCTGAAATCAGCAGGGGTAATTTTAGGTAAGACCTATCCTTATCCTGTAGTTGACTTAGTAACGTCAAGAAACAAAGCGCTTGAGGCATATAGAAAGTTATGACTAGAAAAATTATAATTTCTGGCTTTGACTATTTATCAAGATCTTTAATTAACCTGAGCATCCGTAATGCTAAAGTGGTAGCTTTAGTCTGCGATGATCAACTATTTGTAAAAACCACATCTGAAGGTAAGGCCTTTGTAGGGTTGAATGCTTTTGAAGAATTGCCTTAGCCTAGAGCCACGCCTCACCTACTTATTTCTGGAGA
>JAJZHL010000103.1 GCA_021804505.1 Pseudomonadota bacterium
TTATCATTTTCCAATTTACTTGATGAAGCTCAGTCTGATGGCAAAGGGAATGCCGATCGTTTTGAGCTGAAACCTTTGGATAACACGTTAAGTGATATCCCATTAAGTGCCTTTTGTAGTATGGTAGGTGGTAATACTAACGATGGGTCTTGGGCACAGCAATTTGAGACGAAAGAAGTAGATTTATCGGGAAAAGATGGAGTATCTTGAAAGTAAAGAATATGATGTACTTGCTGAACTTAATTATTTGCTAAAGGACTAGATACTGAAAAGTACCAGAGGATTACTGACGGATATTGTGGTAGTATTACTTACTATTAGACACTTTATTGCATAAATAGTAATTAAGCCATAAGATAGAGATTTCCAGGCAATACGGATAGTTTTGGTCCTAGGATTTTGAGATTTTATAATTAGGCAGAGGATTCCTACTTGCAAGAATTATATATTGTTTACTATCCTACTGGTTAGGCAAAAGAGTAGATTTTAGTGTACAAAATAAAATAGCCCAAAGATGGTAGCTCCAATATTCATGGATAAAGTAAATTAATGACACATATAAGTAATGTTCGTTTGAGTAAAAGACTGATTGCAGTTATAACTCTCATATCAGTTCAAGTGTGTGTTGATTATCAATTATTATTGTGTTGTTGTTATTCTGAATAATTATTTATTGATTAAATCATGTTACAAGATACTTTATCCTTGTAATACAATAGCGTTTCAGACTCATAGTAGAGTATAAAGTTAAATCAAGAAAATAATAAATAATGAGAAATCTATGACAAAAAAGAATGACATTTCAGAAATTTCAGTTAAAAGCACCAAAGATCAGATATTAGCAGCTTATAATGATGTACTAACCAAGTTAAATGACAAGCATATTACCACACCTCAGGAGCAAAAAAAACAAGAGGCAAAACAGGAGATAGTTGCCAAGGCAGCCGGTAACTCGTCTGATGATATACTAACAGACCTAAGTTCTTTAAAATCTAGAACTATTAAGCAAGTAGATATTTTATCAGAACAACTTTTAAACGAGTTCCAAAAACTAGCCAATATCAGGGAAGCTATTATTTTAGAACAAAAACATCTGCAGGAGCTATACCAGATTAATGAAACTGCCAATACTTTGTCGGCACTACTGCAAGCTCAAATAGAGCAAAAAAGCCGTTTTGAGTTAGAAATGGAGCAAGTAAAGAAAGAGTTTCAAGAAGAAATGGCTAGTCAGAAGTCACATTGGCAACAGCAACGAATAGTGCTCGAGCAAGAATATAAGGAACAGAAAGAAACTCTAGCAAAGAACAAAAAACGGGAAGAGGAAGAATATCATTATACTCTTGAGTTAAACCGTCGTAAAGAAGCAGACGAGTATAATAACAAAAGACTTATTACCGAAAAAGAATTATCTGACTTAAAAGAAGAGCTACTAAAAAGAGAAGCAGATTTGGCAGCAAAAGAACAGGACTATAATTTCTTGAAGATGAAAGTTGAACAAATACCATCTCAAATAAAAGAAGCAGTAGCAAACAGCGAAGAATTATTACGAGACCAGTTGCTACAACAATATGATTTTGAAAAGCAAATTAGGCAAAAGGAGTACGATAGCATGTTGGGGTTGAAAGAGCAAAGTATTAGTTATCTTCAAGATAGACTAACCAAGCAAGAACAGGCCATTAAGGAGCTTGCGGAAAAGGCGGATAATGCAACGCAGCAAGTGCAATCAATTGCTTGCCGTGCTTTAGATACTTCAGCACAACGCTTTGTAAGTTTAGCCTCTTCTAGCAAACTAGAAGAGAGGAACTAATGTTTATGTCAACAAATAACAATAATTTTATGGATGCTGACAACGTGATGAAAGCGCCACGATTTTTGGTTGGGACTGATGATTTTTGTAAATTATTACTAAATAGCAACGTCTTTGTTGATAAGAGCCTGTTTATAAAAGACCTGATAGAAGATAGTGGTGATGTTATTTTAATAGTAAGGCCAAGACGTTGGGGCAAAAGCCTCAATATGAATATGCTCAGAAGGTTTCTTGAAATAGAAGTTGATGAACAGGGGAATCCTTTACCATTTGAACAGAGGGTAAACAATAAATTATTTCTAGGTGGGGAAGTAGATTTAGGCTTTGATGAAATAAAACAACTTAAACCTTTAAAGATTGCCAAGTATCAAGACGTTATAAAGCGTCAAGGTAAATTCCCGGTAATATTATTAAACCTCAAAGATGTTAAAGGAGGTAGCTACCAAGAGATAGAAGATAAAGTAAGACTAAACGTTAGAAGTCTATATAAAAGCTATAGTTATTTAATGCATAGCCCCAAAATTACTCCTGAAGAGAAACAAGATTTTCAAAAATATCTTCAGGGAAATGTTGATTTAGCTTATTTACAAAATAGTCTTGTTTTTTTAAACACATTACTATTTCAACATTTTAATCAAAAATCTTATATTTTAATAGACGAGTATGACACGCCAATTAATGGCTCTTATTTAAAATTTGCTGATGATAGACCTAAAGAATTTGAGCAAGTATTGGAGTTATTTCGAATAATGTTTGGTAGCAGCCTTAAAACCAATCAATACCTAGAAAAAGGCGTGATTACGGGAATACTTAGAATAGCTAAAGCCAATCTTTTATCAGACATAAACAATGTCAGTGAGAATACACTACTTGATAAAAACTTTGCTCAGTTCTATGGCTTTACTCAGGAAGAGGTAAACGAATTACTAGAACAATGTCCTACTAACACCCCTGCTGAAAAAATAAAAAGCTGGTATAACGGTTACAATTTTGGAGGAGAAACTATCTATAACCCCTGGTCTATAATGCAGTGTCTAAGTCGCGATGGATCACTTGAAACTTATTGGATAGACAGCGGTGGCACTGGTATTGTTGATAATGCTTTGGTATCAGATGAAACACAAGAGGACCTTCAGACTCTTCTGAAAGGAGAAAGTATCACAGTACCCATAACAAAACAAATAAGTTTTGAGGACATAAAGAAGCCCAGAGGATTTTTTAGTCTATTGCTATTTTCTGGTTATTTAAATCCTCACGCTATAGATGCTGAGAAAAGCATATATGCACTTTCTATACCAAATCAAGAGGTAAAACTTTTATACGAGCTAAGGGTGATGGACTGGCTTGTTGATAAACTCGGTAGCGATACGGTCGCCTATTACTCTTTCGTTGCATTACTAGCAACTGGCAAAGTTGAAGCATTTAAGGAATATCTTCAAGGTTTTTTACAAAATGCTGCAAGTTATTTCCAAACTGAAGAAAAAAAAGCAGAGCTCTTCTATAGTGGTTTTATGTTATGCTTGATCAATACAATATCTATAACTCATGACATAGATAGCGAGAGAGAGTCTGGAGATGGCAGACCAGATATAGTACTTATTCCAAAATCTGAGAGAAGAAGTAGTCTTGCTATTATTATTGAATATAAGGTCTCTAAAACTATAGATAGCCTTGCAACTGATGCAATAATTGCTTTAGAGCAAATCCAAAATAAAAGATATGATATCAAACTAAATAAGATATCCAATATAAAACAAATATTAAAAATAGGTATGGCATTTTTTGGTAAGAATGTATAAATGGCTTATGTTCAGGATAAAAATATTAAACAGCTGGGGCCTCTGTAAAAGCTAGACCTTCAAGCATTGCTATGGTTTGGATTATTTGCAGTTTCATGGTAGTTTTGGTTCGAAAATTGTACACTACGGCCCGCCACTCGGAACGAGTTGTCGTTTTTTCGAAAATATCGAACAGAAAAACCAGAGAGGTTTCAAGTTTTTTGCCCCTCAGCTGGAGGTTCGAAAATACGAATTTTATCATTTTGCGTTTTTCGGGGGTTTTAGAACCTTTGAACGTTTCATAGGCTTGTGAAGTCTCCCCGTCAAAAATCTCAGTTTTTGACTGAGTTTTAGGAAATATTTGGTAAAATTATAAGGGATAAATTTTTTGATAAGTTTTTGTCACGACTTTCAAAATTTGGCACGTCAAAACGTTTTAAATTTCAGATTTTGCACAAGATTTTTCCTTCAGCAAATCACTTCTGCTACAATTTTACCGGCTGAGCTTACGTAGCTTGGGATGTCAAAGGTGATAAGTCCAGAATATTTGCTATTCTGCGTAAATTCAGTCCAACAGCAGAGATCAAGGGGTTGATGATGTCTCCCATCACTCCCTTGAGATAATTTCTGCCCATCCGTCCATAATTCTTTAGATGACCAATTATTGGTTCAATGCTACGTATGTTTGCAGCAAATCTGGGTAACTAAGTAACACAAAAATGGTACGATTATAAATTTTTAGATTTGGCGAGTAATTTATTGCTTGTGCTAGGTTTTAATATTGACTAACATCCTGGTTATAGGACTCAAAATATTGGACTAAAATGAAGAAACCAAGTAAGCGTGTCGATTGTAATGAACTTTTGACCCACTGTTGTACTCTAAATTGACTCAGCTAGAATTAAAACTAAAGCTATGTAAGTTATATTTTACTTGTCTTTTTGTA
>JAJZHL010000104.1 GCA_021804505.1 Pseudomonadota bacterium
CAAACTATACATCATTTGTGGAAAAGCTGGCACATACATATCAGCTTCTGCACATAAAGCGATGTACATGATAGTGACAAGAGCAAGCAGGGCAATATCATATGTTTTTTCAGATAAATTGCCGAAAAAAGGCTTATTAATTAGTTTTTGAAGCATAACCCTAACCGTAATAACTTTATTCAGGATATATTAAATTCTAAGCGTGGACAATAGTAACCTTAAGGTATAAATTAGCTTTATAACTTTTAGGCTTGAAACATCTATACTTAACTGATATAAGACAAGAATTAAAGTCATCCTGAACTTGATTCAGAATCTCGCTAGGTTCCCGCCATAGCTAGGAATGATATTATGTTACGCGAATGAAATAAACCAATTGCGCCCTTAGCTCAGCTGGATAGAGCAACGGATTTCTAATCCGTAGGTCAGAGGTTCGAATCCTTTAGGGCGCGCCATGTTCCGATTTTGGTACATTTTACAAACCAGTTAGCCAGTAATCATAACGTAAAGTCTGTATTTTTTATTGTATTTATACGTAAATAATAGACTTACTGCTCATTCACATAACTTTCACTAATTTAAGATTCAAGCTGATAGCGATTGCACATAATCATATTATATGATAATGTGTTTATCTGTAAAATGATAAATAATAGAGGAGTTATGGCAAAACTTATAACAGTGACTGATCTGGTGAGGTCGTTTTCTGACATTGTAGGACGTGTATATTACCAAAGAGAAACATTTGACATTAAGAAAGGCGCTAATATTGTAGCTAGGCTATCTCCTGCTAAAGCCACTTATACCGTTTCTATCAAGGATTTAAACGATTTTTTTTACAATACTCCTCACCTTAACCAAAGCGATATAAAAGAATTTGATAAAACTATTAGTAGGATAAAATCATTAAAGAACACTGCAGGAGAAGATAAATGGGATTAGTGATTGATAGCTCAGTAATTATCTCTGCCGAAAAAGGAAAGATAGATTTTACTAAATGGCAAAATTATGAACAAGCGTATATAGCAGCAATTACTGTTTCAGAGTTATTAGTAGGGATTGCTAGAGCTGATACAGAGGAAAGGCGTATCAAGAGGTCAGCGTTTGTAGAGCACATAATTAGTTCAATTGCCATATTACCTTTTGCTGCAGAGGAAGCAAGAATCTACTCTCAGATTTTGCATAATTTGTTTATAGAAAAGCTAACTATAGGGGTTCATGATATGATGATTGGTGCGATCGCTATAGCAGCAGGGTACCCAGTGCTTACTATGAACGGTAAAGATTTTAAGAGAATCAAAGGGCTGGAAGTTATAGTAGTAGGAGAAGATAGTACTACATTAAAAAAAGAATAAGAAATCACCCCCTAGACCTTGTAAACAGCTCTCTAATTTTGGTTATTAAGATTCCAAGGTAGGTAAGGATATCAGCCGACCTTTGCCTTATCACTTCAGGCTTTTCTTTTGGTTCCCCGTATATTTCTTTACATTTTTTATCGATAGCATATTCGCTGAATAGCAAGCTCAAAAAGTAAATTATAAAAATAGGTAAGATAAATACAAAGTAGAGTTTAGCCATTATGTATTTTTTAGCACTATCCAATACAATAGGTGGTGTATCTTTTGTTGCTCCAGCTGCTTTTAGTGCTTTGTACATTAAATCTTCTTCTATCCATACCAGTAAAGCTATAACGAAAAACATATACATAATAGCACTAAAAAACATAGTAGAGAAAATGGTGTCATAATATATCCATTTGCGATCTATTGTTTGCATACGTCCTTTCACTATTCCTATTGACGGAGTAAGAATAAAAAATGCCGCTAAAATTATTGCTGAAAATCCAAATATATCATCTTTATCTTGTAGTTTTTGAAAGTCTAATATACTTAGCACTCTTACAACAGCTACAACAATAGCAGATATAGTTAAAGCTAAGGTATTAATTAAAACAAAACTAATTGTAGCACCTTGCAAAATTCTACAGATACTAGGTATGAGTGCGAGCACGAATGCTAGTGACCATACTAGTAATGTAAGAGCAATTTTAGTAGTGTTTATTCCCATAACATAACCATGCCCACCAATTACAATGGCTAAACATATTATAGGTAAAACTACTTTAAACAGTAATTTAGGCAATAGTAACTTAAGGTATTGGTATATAAAAACGTACGCTAAGCTGAGGCCGCAGCTAGTTAAACCATTCAACAATATTATAAAATAAACCAGGTTTCCAATATTCTACCCCATATAAGTCTTTTAGTATCTGGTGTTCTTTATTAGTTTTTTGTGAATCTACTTCTAAAGCTTGAATTCTTGAGCTAAGCTCTTCTAATTTTCGGTTAGTTTCTTTTTCTTTCATGATTTCAATTTTCTCTATACTTTATAAAGTGTAACAAACCAATGATCCGGATTACATAAAAACAACAAATACCGAAAATCTAACCTAAATCTTTAACCAGCCCCAACTCCTGCTCCACCCAATCTTTCGCCTTAGAAGAGAGTAGGGGGCAGACAAGTTCACTGATTGCTTGGTAATATTGTTTCAGGTAAGTTATTTCCTCATTATTAAGCATTTTGAGATCTATCAGATCCTTTGAATAAGGCACTAAGGTTAGGTTATCAAATTCTAGATAATGAGCTTCTGTAGATTTTCTAACATATATTAAATTTTCTATTCTTATGCCAAACTCTCCTGGCTTATAGAAACCTGGTTCATTGGATAAAATCATACCAGGTTCAAGGGGCACATTACTACGCAAACTTATATTTTGCGGTCCTTCATGTACGCTTAAGAAACTCCCCACGCCATGACCTGTGCCGTGGGGATAATCTTGGTGATCACGCCATAAAAACTGCCTAGCAAGGACGTCTAGGTTTCCTCCAGTAACGTTTCTAGGAAATTTTATGGTTGCTAAAGCGATATGTCCTTTTAGCACTTGAGTATATCGCAACTTTTGTTCTTCTGTAGGGTTGCCGATAGCAAAAGTACGCGTTACGTCAGTAGTTGAGCCTTTATATTGTCCACCTGAGTCAATTAATAATAAACCATTGCCTATAATTCTTTTACTATTAGCTTTTTCTGCTCGGTAGTGGATTACTGCACTATTTTCGTGAAAGCCACAAATAGTATGAAAACTATCCATAACATAATTATCCCGCTTAGTTCTATATTCAGTCAGCATTTCTCCTAGTTCATACTCTGAAAAATTTGATAAATCTTTTATCGTAAATATATGGGTAAAAAATTCACATAAAGCAACAGCATCCTGAATATGAAAATTAATAGCATGGTTAATCTCAATATTATTTTTGCGCGCTTTAGCAAGTTGGCATGGATCATTAATTTTTACTATCTCTTTGTCTTTTAACAAATCCATAATATGGATTGAAACAAAGCTCTCATCAATTAGTATTTTACTTGTTTCATTTAATACCTTAGTAAATTCTTCTTCACTAACAATAGTAACATCAGCGCGCGCATTAAAAACGCTTTTAGGAATTTTCTCAAGGTTAGTAAATAAATACAGCTTATCTGTGGTAATTATTACTTTACCGAGCATTAGAGGAGTATAGGGAACATCATTTGCCCTAAGGTTGAGCAGCCAGCAGATGGAATCTGGAGAGGTAATAAGCATACTATCTGCTGTGTATTTTAGTAAGATCTCTCGGCACATAGAAATTTTGTCGCTATATGATTGTCCTGCAAATTCTATTTCCTGGAGGTATACTTTCGAAGCAAAAGATTCTCTATCTAGCCAAACCTGATCAACTAAATTATCAGATATTTTTGCTAAATGACGTTTGATTTTTGAAAACAAATTTAATTTGGCTATGGTAAAAAGCTTCGGATCATAACCTAAACGGTAATCTCTGCCAAAATACTGTTCCCAAGGAAAATCCGATAGTTCATGAATATTAAAAATCTGGAAAATATCACCATCAAGCTGACGTTTGCTTTGCTCTAAATAGCGTCCATCTGTAAAAAATAGTGAAGTAGTAGGGCAGATTATTGCAATACCATTTGATCCACTAAAATTGGTGATATATTGCAGTCTTTTAGAGCTATCTGGAGTATATTCGTTAAAATACTCATCATTAGATGGTATTATATAACCTGTTATTTGATGTTGTTTAAAAAGAACGCTAAGAACATTAATAAGCTGCATTAGGCCATACTATTATTTTTATCCTCGCCCACCTGGCCCAGTTCGGTCTTTGCCTGAATGTGTAGGAATCCCCTTTGGTGTAGTGGCTGGAGTTCGATCTTTGCCAGACACAGCAGGAATTTCTCCTTTAACTATATTTTCTTGCTTATGTGATACTTTACCCTTAATAGAAGCACCAATATTTTGCAATTGTTGTAGAGATTCAGAGTCGAGAGCCTCTAATTCCTTTGGTAAATTTTTTGTATCTTTCATATTATGCCTATTTAACATTGCATCTATAGGAGTATCAACAAACTTAGCTAAGTCTACTATAACATCAGTAGTTAACATTTTTATGGTCTTT
>JAJZHL010000004.1 GCA_021804505.1 Pseudomonadota bacterium
CCAGTAGAATATGAAACGCTACAATATAAAACACTGCAAAAAGCTGTGTAAAAAATTGTCCGGAAAAGTCTTGCCAGATCATACCTCCACTTACCTTATAGGTCAAATACCCTTGTTGATGGGTTAATATCTTGGTTTTTCGCCACGTGGCCGTGTACAATCTAATAAATAAAGAAAGTAGCACTGCAGTTTAGTAAACCTACAGGGCGTGCAATTCACTGTTTTTGAGACATTTCGTGAGTCCATCTAACGGTACATCTAGAATTAAAGTCAGCTTTTTATGTCTTAATGCAAGATTCGCAAATATAAAATTTACTAACTTACGTTTTAATTCTGTAGTCGAACCTTTAAAGTTTTTAAGTGCTACGAATAGTATTTATATTAAGGCAATTAAGACACAAGTAGACGATAGACAAAACGTCATACATCTTTACAACGGAAACGAATAATGTTAACAGATGCTAGTAGCCGGACAATTTCATTAAAATTACAGCGGGAGTTAGAAAAAGAAGTGGAATTTCAAATAGAAAAGCTAAATAAATGAAGAAAGGAGACAAAGTTTTTGGATACCCTAAAGATTTGGGAGATACAGGCAAACCACTCAATGCTTGTAACCTGCTTAGTCTGCAAAAAGGCATACCTGTAGATTATAATCAACTTTTGGCCCATTTAAAGCAAAAATTGTAATAAGCATTGACCTAGTAACTTAATCACAGTAAAGGCAAATAGAATATAGCTTACAGAGCTTTAGTGCATTTGACAAATTTATCTTTCCTTAACAATATGGTCACACTTTTAAGTTATAATTTTCTAGTGGCTATAGAAGAATTTTCATTTTGATGGACTGTAGCAAAATGAGTACACTACACACCTATAATTTTTTGATTTGTTTACAATGCAACAATATCATTGCCATAGTAACTTAAAGTAAAATAGACTCAAACAGTAGAACAACAGATATTAAGTCTTACTTTGGTTTTATGCTAATAGTTGGTAACGACAATCTAGATTATCTAAAAAATGCAGTTTGAAGGGGATAGCAATAAATGTGAAGAGACATTACTAGTTTTTTGGGCTTTGAAAATCTGTTTGCTATAACATTCCAAGAAAACTCAAATTATTATACCAAACTCACGATAAAATAATCCAACTGATAGAAGGATTAGGTGAAATGCCTGAGCACAGTTTGGATGACTGTTATGACAGGCTCGAGACTATTATCAAAGAAGACGGTGATGGTGGCACGTATGAGAGTATTTTTGGAGAAGAGCAAGAATATATACTCATCACAAATGAAAATGCTTGAAATGAGTGTGCAAAGGGGGTATTAATAATTGCATGATAGATACATTAAATCCAGAACAAATAGCCCTGCTTAAGAAACGGCATAAAACTGAAAAGAGTGGAGATGTCCGTGATAGAATCAAGACTGTGGTTTTGAGGAATAGCGGCTGGAGCGAAGAAAAAATAGCTGAAGCACTTTTGATACATATTGATACGGCTAAAAGACATCTGAAAGATTACCATGATTCAGAAAAGAGGAAGCTAAAATCAGAAAATGGTGGTTCAATTAGTAAATTAAATATTACTCAGAAAGCTGAACTTTTAGCGCATTTGGAAATACATACTTATACAAAATCTCAAGACATTTGTGAATATGTTAAAGCAAATTATAACATTACCTATACAGTATCTGGTATGACTAGCTGGCTTGGAGAGAATGGATTTTCATATAAGAAGCCTAAAGAAACCCCTTTCAAGGCTTATCCTGAAAAGCAGAAAGCCTTTATAAAATCTTATGAAGATTTAAAGAGAGATACACCAGAGGACGAACCTATTTTGTTTACCGATTCAGTACATCCAACAATGGCAACGAAAATATCATATGGATGGATCAAAACAGGTAGTGACAGGGCTATAGGCACAGTGGCGTCAAGGGCCAGGATGAATATAGTAGGTGCAATAGACCTTAGGACCATGAATATTATTACTAACGAATTTGAGACTGTTAACGGAGAGAATATTGTGAAGTTTCTAGTGCAAGTAAAAGCTGCCTACCCTAAGGCTAAGAAAGTTCATGTGATACTTGATCAAGCAGGCTATCATAAAAGTAAAGTTGTAAGTGGTTTTGCCTTACAAAATGGTATAGAGCTGCATTATTTACCTGCGTACAGTCCTAATTTAAACCCGATCGAGAGATTATGGAAAGTGATGAATGAAACGGCAAGAAATAACGTAGTATTTAAAAGTGCTGAGGAATTTCGAACACGAATACGCAAGTTTTTTGCCACAGATTATCCAGCGATGGCACTATCATTGGTTGATAGGCTCACTGACAATTTTCGGATTGCTATAAAAGCATCTTCATTTTGATTGAGTATAGACAGGGTTTTTGATAAATTTGAAGGAGATCAGAATGAGCAGCAAATCTACTAATACTTGGTGTTGTTGGAGTGGATAAAAGCAGATTAATGCAGTATGTGACTAATAGTTAGACTACTGGCGGATTCTGGACTTGATGATGGTGGAATAGATAATTATTTTAAAGATATAAATTGTATGAGTAAGACTATAATTATAACGGCACATGGTAGGATGGATACTAGTCGTATTTGCCCTCCGCTAGGTGTGAATTTGTTGACTCATTGCAAACCTGGTGAGCCACATGTTGGTGTACTTGGCAAAATTAATGAATTTAGTATGTTTAAAACCCCAAATCTTTTGTATGAATATATTTTTTCTCGTCCTGACTATACCTCGCAGGGAGAGTGGTATAGACAAGGGAGTCCGGTACCAAACGTTGTACTTTCTCCTTTGCCACAGGGTCAAATGATAAAGAATTGGTCGTGGCAAAAGTCTTATGTTTTGAATCATTACAGAAAAGAATGTGTATATGATTTAAAGACTATACCCAATAGTCCATACGCAACTACAGATTTTACTGGTATAACACTTCCGGAAATTCAGCAAGAGGCAGAAAGAATAAACTTTTCAAAATTATCGAATCGTATAAATTTAATCAAGGATTATGATGTTGCTATTATATCTTATACCGTCCACTTAAATATTAATAACCATCTTTGTGCACTAACTCGTAGTGTTAATGGTAGAGTTTTTGTGCTTGATTATGAAATTGGCCCTTCTTGTGGAGGAACTAAACCTGGAGTATCAGATGATTGGTGTTTAAATGATGCCATTCAGGACATAAGAACACTCCATGGTCACGTTATAGATGGTCATTATATAGACCTAAATGGAGTAGACAGTATTGTATTAAAAACGTGTTTATCTTCCTAGAACATTCTTTACTATTTTTAGCGAGTAACGATGATGAAAAAAAGTGTAACTAAGGATGAAATACAAGCAATCAGAGAGATTTTTACCAATCATAGAACTAGTATTGACAATATCTTGATTGGTTTAAAAACAGCTAAAGAACATCTTGGTGCTCATGTTGAACCTGCAGGATTGTACAAATTTGCAGTCAGTGTAATGGAGTCAGATGGAGATGCAGATTGTCGTGAAGAGAGGATGTTAGCGAATCAATTATATGGCGAAATTGAATCAAAACTGCTAAGGGGTGAATTAATAATTAATCACGAAAATGCTACGCAACTCAAGGCTCAAATCGAAGGGCAATTTTTACAAAATAGTACCATGGGTGATGATAGAAATTCAGCAGATTATGGTTTTAAGGAAGATAAAAAAAACATATCTGTAAGCGTTAGTATAGGATTAAATAGCCCTAAATCACTAAGTACAGAAAAAAATAAAGCTATATTAGAATTTGAAGAGTATAAATTAATTAATTTTGGCTCTTGGTACACCCCAGATGTTATTACTTATCTAACATACTTAAGTAAACAAGGCGAGTTATTGCGATATGTATTTTTTGATGGAGATTTAAAAAACCAATTACAAAGTATTCGCATGATACGTAACACCCTAGACTATGGAATTACTTTTATCTGCAAAGAACCTGGACTTGGGCAAAATCATTTTATATTTGGAATATTAATTGAAAACAAGCTTATTTTTATTAATCCTGTAGGTGAAACTGCTCATAAAGATTTTTATACAATACTATCATCAATAAAAAAAGATTATGGTCTAGAGATTTATTTAAGTAATACAATTCTCCAAAGGGATTTAGGCTTAACTGCTAAAGGAATTGCATCTTGTGGCCCTATATCTGTTGAGTTAATAAGACACATATCTTCATTGCCAAAAGAAAAGATTTTGTCTCTTTTATCATCGCCTACAAAAGCTGCAACAAAAACTAAGAACGGACTAGAATACCAAGAAATTAGTGTAGAAGCTTTATTACCTGAATCACTTCGTGCATTAAGTACAGTTGACTTAGCTAATTATCAGTCTGCAGTAGAAGCACTTAGAAAACAGCATCTAGACATTTTGACAAACGATCCTTTAATTGCAGATTTAATCCCAGAAAAGCAGGATGAATTTCTTGACGAGAATTGTCTTAATCATCCAATTCAAGTGGCTATTAAACACTCTGCTCTAGGAAGTGATTCAATACAAGCATCAGATAGCATAAAAAAATATTTGTTACAAGAGAAGGTAATTATGACTAAAACTTTAAAACAAAAAACAGTGGTCAAGCCCGCAGTAAATGCTGAGGCAAATTCATTGCCTAATGACAAAAAACTTATACAAGATAATGCTTTAGGGGATGATAGAAATTTAGCAGAGCATGGAGCTAATCCGCATTATTGGTATAGTGTAGGAGATGGATTTCGATTGATCTTATGGTTACGCCAAGAGTACTTAAATTATACTGATGTACCAATAGTAAATGATGGTGAAGAGTTTATAGCAACCAGAGAAAACAACAATAAGATTTTCATTGCAGACCCTTATTATGCTGATAATTTTAGCAATTACTTAAATGATGATGTCAATAGAATAACTGCAACTGAAAATTTTGCGTCATCAACTCCTTGGTCGCATATGCCTGCCACTATAATAATACCATTGTTGTCAGGCCTACACTGGAGAGTAATACGAATAGAGGTAAATTATCAAGATAAAACTGCCAATATATTATTTGATGACCCTTACGGTGCCGGGACATTTCCTGAAAGTTTAAAATTAACGATCAGGCCGATAATAAAAGCAAATGTAGAAAAGCTTATTAGAGTTCAAACAAAAGAAGAAAATTTTGTTTTAGAAGATGAAATACCTTCTGTAGAGAAGCAACTTGATCAGCAGGGTCACGGAGAGAATAGCTGGGACTGTGGACCTATAAGCTTTAAGAATATTGAAGATTATATTAAGCATAAAGTTGGTGTAACTGCAGAATTAACTTATTCAGTCCCAATATATACAGATCCACAACACTCAAAGCAAATTACTGAGATAGGGGTAGATGATATAGAGCATTACAGGGAAATTATAGGACTACCTATAGACCAAATGAGGTTAGATGTAATTAAACAGCAACTTGAGGGTGTAAGAAAAGACCAATGTCAAGAATTAAGTTCTATCACTTTAGATGTGAGTGACTTGAGTCCTCTACAAGTTAGCATGATATTTGCCGTGTTAGAAAATAGAAGATTATTTGAAGCACGGGGGCAGGCAGGAAATTATACAAAAGAGGAGTTAGGATATGCCTATCAAGTTGTTTTAGATGAAAGTATTCAAGCTGCTGGTGCTACAACACCTCCAAAAATAGTTAAAAACGAAGCGGTAGAGACAAGTAAAAATGTAAAGAATAGTAAAGAAACTTCAGGAAGTAAAGTAATGGATAAAAATGAAATAATTTTAGTAAATACAGAAAGTGATGGTAGAAATTTAGCAAGTCATGGAACTGATCCGCATTATTGGTATAGCGTAGAAGATGGAATGCGGCTACTTGTGTCTATAAGACAAGAGTATTTGGGATATATCGGAGCTCCTAAAAATGGCGAAGAGTTTATGTCATTTACCGAGAATTATTCAAGAATCTTTATTGCAGACCCCTATTATGCACCAAATTTTTCTGAAGCTTTGACTGATGATGTATCGAGAATAACAGGAACAGGTAGTTTTGGTCATTTAACAGACGTAGTTAAATGGCAAAGTATGCCTGCAGTAATTATCATACCTATGGTATACAGGAATAGCTGGCAAGTTGTTAAAATAGAGATAAATTATAAAAAAGAATCACTAGATATACTATTTAGTTGTCCATATGGTCAAGGAGGCTTTAATAAAAAATTAAGCCGTCTTATAATAGATAGTATAAAAAATGAGGGAGAAAAATTAATTAAGAAACAAACCAACAAAGCTAAAATTGGAACCATTGCTTGTACAGAAAATAACGAAGATCAGCAAGGATGTGAAGACAGCAGCTTCGACTGTGGAACCATAGTATTTAGTAACATAAAAACCTATATAAAGCGTATCATAGAGCAAGATGATAAGATACCACGTTTTATTCCTAAACATACTGATCCTCAATATAAAGAGAAAATTAGTTTAGCTAGAAAAGTAGACATAGATAGTTATGCCAAAGTTACTGATATAGCCATAAATCAAGAAAAACTAAAAAAAATTAAGCATTTTTTGTGTAAAGATTCAGAACAGCAACAAGAACAACTCAAAAAATATTCGGAAGAGCAACAACAAAAACTCCAAAGCGATTTAAAGATATTACAGATTGTTAAAACTTCAGTCGAGAAATCGATAACAGCAATAGACGCTCCAGATTCTAAGATTGATGTTTTGTATAAACACCTCGAAGAGATTGGCGAGAAATTCAGTATTATTTCACATAATAACAAAAACCCCAGTTGTATTAGAAACAAACATGGTTATATAAATCCATATAACACAAACAATAAACCCAATACAGTTGGAGCTAAAATAGATTTTATAACATTGTCATACCTACAACACTTAGGTAGTGATAGTATGTATAAACAGCTACTAATTGCTAAACCTAAATTGCTAAAAGTCAGCTTAGAACGTTTAAGGAGCAAAATTGATTTTGTTCTCTCTAATCCAGAAAATGCAGAAAAAAAATCGGAAGATAATGAAATAGGTCTTTTAAGGACTGTCAGTACCTACAATCATGATTTGGAAAGCATAAATACTTTGTTATTGATGTTATCAAGCATGGATAACGGTTGGTACTCGACTTTAGATTTAAACAATAAATTTGATCGGTATGCCTTAGGGTATTTTTTTGTAAAAATAGGAGAAACTTGTAATGAGCTTTCTGATTTTATCAAACCACAGCAGCAAGTTAAAGATGAAGAAAATGTGGTTAGGTTTATGTTTGGTAAATTGCTTCATTTTAGGAATAAAGTTAAAAACACACCTGCTGTAGTCTTTGACGTTAGTAACAATGAACTATTGCAAATGAAATTGACATTAGAGCAAGCCAGGCCATTACTAGAAAAATACTTAGATATTATTGGCAAGAGAGTTAATACTGACGGCCTTTCTAACAATCCTGCTGATAAAGTAGATGAAATTAACTCAAGGTATTTTAATGCTCAAGAGTTTTTGTTTCCTGAAAAAGCAGAAATGAAAATCATTCAAATACTTACTAGAATATTAAATATAGGTACCGATGCCAGTGCATTACATTTAGATAATCATAACGTTTCTGGTATAGACCAAAAAGTCGCGAGTACTAGAATTACTATACAAGAATTACAGGATACAATAACTAATTACGCTGCTCAAACTAAGAAAATAAAAACACCTACCGAGCAATTATTAGAGATTGTGAATAGTAAAGAGGCTGGGATTTTACTAAACCTGATTAGCCCCATTGATTTAAATGATATCCCTCCAGCACTTGATGCTTATAGAGATATAATTAAAGTATTAAAACAAACTAATAAGCAGCCGAGTAACCCTGCTAAGGTTGTGAATGTTCAGGCGATATCCCAAAAATTAGCATTATATGTAGATAAAATAACAGCTTTATTCGCTAGAATTGATGAAAGTGATAAACCAGTCAATGTAGGATTAGGAAATGAATCGCAACTACTTGCCCTATGGACCTGGATTAATACCCCCCCTACCCCTCAAGAGCAAGCGAGAATAATTCAGCAAAGAATTGACTCTACGCAAGAACAAAAAGAACAGGCGGAGCTTTTGTTAAAACAGTTAGAAGTATTGCAGCCGAAACTATCGCCATTATTTTTTAATCCCCCTAAGCAAGTTAAGACTTGTTCTGAGTTATCAGAATTCGATTCGTATGTTTTGCAGGTAGTAAAAGAAACAGAATTCTTACAGTTAGTACATACTCAAATTTTACAAGAAAGGGCTAAACCACATCCAGATGCTAATTTGTTAGGTAAGCTAATTTATGCAGCACAAATGTCATTTGGTTTTCTAGGTCAAATACATAAATCACTAAAAGACAACCATGATGAGGAACTGAGTAAACTAATGATTGAAAACTCAGTTTTATCAGATGATTGTTATGAAGTTATCAAAATACGGCATGAGTTGTTATTACATAACGTGGTCGGTGGCGATTTAGAATATAGCGAAATTTCAGAAGTTGTAAGTGATAAGATTATTCCGTGGCTTAAAGATTTTAAGTATATGCCTATATGCTTTAAAGAACCTAATGTAAAGCCAGACCAACTGATTTCAGGAGTTATCCCAGAGAATTCAAGACTGATTAGTAAGTTTGATTCTATGTCAGATGCTGATAAGCAGGTATTTTATCATTATACTAAAATAGTGGCTCTGAATAGATTTCTTGTGAGTGCGAAGAGTATTCAGGAATATGAGGCACTCAAAACAAAATTTCCTACCATTACAAACTATGAACTCCTTACAGAGATTCATTGGCAAGCATCACTAGCTTACAGAAATCTCGGGGATTTTAAAAAAGTAATCGAGGTATTAAAATTTGCCTTAGATTCAGCTGGCAAAATCCCAGAAGAAAGTATTAGAGACTTTAAGGTTTGTGGAGTCCACGCAGATATAGCAATTGCTTATACGCAAGAAGAAAATAATGTAAGAGCCAAGGAACACTTACTAGAAGTGGTGCAACACAAAAATGCTTCTCCTTATCAGTTAATAGGTTCTAATTTTTTGTTAGGTCAAATTGAAATTGCAGAAGGAGATTTAGAAATAGCTAGATCACGTATGGAACTTACTTTTGTGAAATATTTTGATCAAATTATTACTTACAACCCAATCATAGCATTCTCATTACTTGAGGGTCTTGCAACATTGTATCTTGATGAATTTGATTTAGAGTCAGCTAAGTACTGTATCGAGTTGAGCACTACTATATATAAGGAGTATTATCCAGAATTAGTAAGTAGAGAAGGTCAGCATGTGGTTTATTTCACCTCCTTACTGCAGAATACTACATCAAGATATCGTCTTATAGAAGCTATAATAAAACAAGGTCAACATAAACAATCTGCCCTGGCAAAAATTTATGTTGAACTAGAGGCAGAAAAATCAAATAGAGATGCATTAGTTTATTTTAAAGACAAAAAACTCAGCAACCTGCCATTATTACATACAGTGATATTCCAGAAAAGTCACGATTCCAAATATGCAGATTTAGTTAAACAGATACATGATTTTACAATACCTGATACAAAGGCTCTACTTGCACAAATAGCTAATTTAATTACAGAGATAAAAAATCAAGTTTTCCAATTTAAATTAAAAGATTTAGGTAGTGGGCAAGATTCTCAGACTATAGAACAAATAATTAAGAGAATGAAGCATGAAAAGGATTTACGTCAAATTACTCATAAGCTTATAAACCTAACACAAGCCTTATCTTTTCAAAAATATTTAGACAATGATCTAGAGAATGCTTCTAAATTACTGGAACAGTCTTTCTTATACGGTTTTCTAGGTGATTTTCTAGAAAATAGTTTAGAACAAAAAATAGCAGCAGAAGGAGTTGATGCTTTTTCAGGGTGGTTTCAAAATAATAACGTAAATAATATTGCATTAAAAGACTACTTAGGTTGGAGATTAACTAATACGCCCGAGATTGGAGAAGCTGTTATAAAACAATGGCGAGAGGTAAAAAGTGCAGGAGGGGATTTTGGACCTCTTATTGACCAATGTGAACAGACTTTAATGGTTAGCTTTGCTAAAGATAGGGGCGAGTTTCCAACACAGATTAAATGGGACACAGCAAGAAACTTGATGATTGTGAGATACTTTGACGTTGACCATGAAGGACGCGTAGGGTTAAAAGAAAGAGGTTACAGTGTAGATAATAATGCTATTATTGATCAATATAATAGCCAAGGTGCTGCCAAGTTTAAAAGCAAAGAATACGAAAAAGCTATTGAAAAGTTAATGGTAGCTCTGGAACTTATATCAGAAGCAACGAATTACCCTACAGACCGACACGCAGTAGTTTTATATAATATTGGTAGAGCATATGAAGAAAAAGGCAACGTTGAATTAGCCATTTCGTATTATTTAAAAGCCATCGATCTTAATGCCAATCATGCAAAAGCATACCAATATTTAGGCAATTGTTATTTTAAAAAGGTAGACTTGCCAAATGCTTTACGTTTTTCCAAATTAGCAATTGAGAAAGACAATAGCTTAGTACTTGCCAATCAAAATATAAAAGTTATAGAGAATAAAAGACAGAAAGGTCTAGAAATATATCAATTAGACTCTATGAAAGGAATCTCATCATCATTTTATGAATACACTATGAAAGGGGTCAATGATTTGTTGCGATTGAGGCTTCATAGTACTAGACTTGAAAATGTTGTGATTCTGCCCGATTTTTATATTTTTAGCAGGGGACAGCCAAATAATATGGATGATCTACTGTCTGCTATTGCTTTAAATATGTCTAATCAAAAAAATAATAGAGAGGTAATTTTATCTACAATCAGTTTAAACAACGAACATGCTGTTGGTTTAATGTTTGTAAATCAACATGATGGGAGTAGTAGCTACTCCATAGCCAAGGGTGATATGTATATACCGTATGAAAATACTTTGAGAACTACTACGGCCTATTATATTGATCCTTCTAATAAACCTATTCCAAAGGGTTTAAAGGAAATGTTACAAATTAATGGTTACCTTGTTGAACAACTTCCAGCAGAGCAACAAAAATACACCAACTGCGGTCCAGAGGTGATAGAAAATTTTATGCTTTATCTAACGGGAGAGCGTTTGTCTCAAGAAGATGCAATTCCTTTGCATTCTAAGCTATTTGAGGAAGAATTAACAAATAGTCAAGAGCCTAGAATTGTGGAAATAGAGGATAAGGGTTATACAAGTAATGAAGCTAAGGAAAATTCAGGTACTCCAGAAGTTTCAAAAGAAATACAAGTTGAGTCTTCCAATAAGATCTCAAATGATGCTAATTCAGTGCACACAGATACTACACAGGAATTTTCTGAAATATTGATGGAAGAGGCCTGGCCACAAACTAAGAAGCAATTGAATACGGAAGTATTAGTAATAGAGCAAAGGAAAGAGGTAATCGATTCATCACAACAATCAAGCATTGGACAAGACCTTTTAAAAACGTCAATGGATGAGGAGTGGGAGAAGGTTAAGAAGCCAAATACTAAGGAAATGATGGTTGAAACAATAGATCAGGTTTGGGAGGATATTCAGAATTCCAATGCTAATGAACTAGACCAATGGTTGGCAATGGTAAAGCAGGAAGGGGAAGGTTCGAAAGCGGAATTAGAATCTATGGATACTGTATGGAGTCAGTCTCAAGTTCATAGTACAGGCTCAATGCAAAAACTATCGACGAAAATAACCGATCCAAAAGAAGTGGTTAAAGAGGCAAGTATTCTGACAGCACAATCGAGTGATCGACCAATTGAACAGCAACCAGTAGAGCTGAAGAAGTCACAGTCACATATAGGCCAGCAAACACAAGTTGCTCCAAGTTATGAAGCACCGAAAGTCTCCACTGGTATAGGGGAGACATTATGGAAAAGTGCTGTGCAGTGTTTACGTATGGCTATTTACGTTGATCGGTATGATCTTTCAGATGTTCTGCATTCTCCATTATTTGCTGACGGGTGCTCTGCTCCAACTAGAGCATCACATTATAGTTTAAGTCCAGAGTTAAGAGACATGTTGTCTCAAAATCAGGGTGCTAATCGTTATGATGCAACTAAACAACCAGCTCTATTATCATTTTCCAATTTACTTGATGAAGCTCAGTCTGATGGCAAAAAGAATGCCGATCGTTTTGAGCTGAAACCTTTGGATACCACGTTGAGTGATATCCCATTAAGTACCTTTCGTAGTATAGCAGGTGGTAATACTAGCGGTGAGTCTTGGGCGCAGCAATTTGTGATGAAAGAAGTAGATTTATCGGGAGAAGGTGGAGTGTCTTGAACATAGTATGCAATATAGTGCAGCTTGATTTAAATACCACAGAGGTTTCTGGTGCTGTTATTTTCCATAATTGGAAGACCATCTAAAACCAGGAGTATGTTGATTTGTATAAAAATCAGTTCATCAAAAGCTCTGGATATGTATAATTTTTTGCTAGTATGGCACCAGTGAGTCATGTATGGACCTACCGATAATGCAAGAAAAGATAACATTCAATTGTAAAAGTAAAGACCTGATCTGACAGTTAAGGATTGTTGGGTACGAAAATAAAAAAAATGGTATTGTAACCGGCAATAATTTTAACAACCTCAAAAAGGAGACTGTCAGATGACAAGATATCAGCAAAAAAATAGTACTAAAATGCGCCTCTACCTTTAGTAACCTAAGTTTCTCCGGTTTTGGATGCTCCTACTTTGACCTTAATCTCTGAACTATCTGTTTTTTAGTCATTTTCTTCACCGTTAATTGCTGTTTACTTACCATAAACCTTGACATTTGGTAGTTATAAAAATAATATAAATACTTATAAATGATATTTTGGAGGTGTTATGAAAACTATTGATCACACAGCTGCACAGGAATTTTACAAAAAATTTGGTACTGCAATTATGTGTACCACGATAGTCCAATTAATGTATAATTATGGGACATTATGGGGTTTTGTTACCGATATTACTAGAAAAGTGATACAACAAGACCCCGACAAAACAAAAGAAAGTTTAGAACCAAAGCTTATCGCACTTGCTGAAACTATTGATAAAGGCTTTCATGATCCCAAAGTAAAAGAACGTCTTAAACAAGATATACATTTTAAAGATAAAACAGAGGATGAATTATTTGAAGCAGTTTTAAGTAATATAGATTATGGATTACGAAAGGAAAGTGAATTTTCTGATATAGCAGAAGAAGTCTGGCAAAAAATTATAGGAGATATTTATGATCTCTATGGTGTTTAGAATGGCTAAATAATAGACTTTATCACTTCTATAAATAGTGAAATGTAGGGATATTCGAAGTTATTAAGTTTACAGAAGCCCCAAGGATTTTTTAATAAATTACAACAAAGAAGTGCGTTATGGCAAAACACGTTACGGATGAATTATATAGTTCAGACGAGGAGCAAGAAGAAACCATAAAAGATATTGCGAAGAAAAGAAATCAAAAAAGAGCACCTTTTGGGGTGCCATTTGCAGAACAAAGTTCTGATAAAGCAGAGTATCAAAAGTTTTTATCTGACAGTATCTTTACTATCCCAGTTCAGAACAATAAAGCTTCTTATATACTAAGCGAAATATCTAATAGGTTACTTTACTCTGAAGAAGTAACAAGAATTTACAATAAAGTTAAGGACCCTTTAGAACTTGAAAAACAAAATTTAACAAGTTTAATTCAATCAAATAGTGATGCAAACTTAGGAATCAAGCAAGCATTTACTGAGTGTACAGATATTGAATCCTGTAAAGCGAAAGCTCTCCAATACAGTATTACTGCTGCTCAAATAGATGAACAGCCAATAACCGAAGCAGAGGTAGTACAAGAGTATAAAAAGCGAGTTTTAGAGATTACTGCAGTGCATCCGCAATTAGAGAAGATTCAAGCTGCTCTCGATGCTGTTGATTGTATTACAGTAGAGAATTACATTGAAAAAATAGCAAGTATTCCTGAAATACAAAATGCAGCAGTAATTTTTAATCAGCCAAAATTGCAAAATATAGAAGTCGATTTAAGGCTAGCCCATTATAAACAGGGTGCAATTAAATGCGTTCAAGGCCGTCTTAAATATGATAAAAAAGCTCAACAGGCTGATCGTGCATTAGTTGAAGTAACTGCATTACAAAAAATGCGTGATGAGTTAGCCATAGACTTAAAAGGCACATTTCCGTTTGTACCAAGAATGCCACCAAAGACTTTTGCAAAAGAATACCCAAAGGAGCTTTTGCCTCATATCCCAGACAAAGCAAAGGTAGCACGTCAATTAGCAGAATATAGGTATAAGCTAAAAATCAAAGATGCTTTCTTTATTACTCCAGAAAATAATCAATTAAAGGCATTATGTAAGCTTTTTAATATAGAAATAAAAAGAACAATTGGCGGAAAAGTAAAGCAAGAAGTATTGACAGATTTACTAAGCAAGATAGAAGGTATTATAGGTAGGTATCCTGAAGATCATGAAATAAAAGAATATATGCGTTTAACAAAGCAACAAGATAAAGATATGGGAAAAGTTGCAGAGGAAGTTCATAAGAAAGTTCAGGATAAACTTGCAGATTTATATGCTTACATAGATAGAAAAAATCTTCTTGCTTTGGATATAGCAACAGGAATATCTCGTACATATAAAGATATTTTACGTGATCAACAGGATGCCATCGCGAAACTTGATATACCTAATCCTTATGCACCAGAACAAAATAAGAAAAATTTTCTAGCACAAGTTAGAGCAGATAGAAAATTTAATAGAGTTGCTTATAAAGATGCGGTTATAGAAGATAATTCTGAAGGCACATTTAACTTACCGCCAGGTAGAGATACAACAAATACTTTTTACTCCAGTGGTTCCATGTCTCAATTTGTAGGAACATTGAGCACTTACCGGGAGATTGGTAGCAATCCCCATAAAGCACCCACAGAGTTTAAGGAAACCATTATAAAAGATCAGCCTCGCAGTAATTCAATAAGCAAATTTAGAAATTTATTCCAAGTTGAAGCAATTAGAAGTACTTCAGCGTTGCTTACCAATGCAATGTTTTTTGATCTAGTAGAGAAAAAAACATTAAAAATAGAAGATTTAGCAGACAAAATGCCTATGGCTATGAAAGAAGCCGTTCCAGCAGCAGTTTTTCTAGAACATTCATTACGTGATCAACAAAGCTCAAGAATGGTATATGACTATAGAGGAGAAGGCAAAGAATTACCAGCTAAAATACTGGCAGCAAAGAATAACAATATTTTGTATCAATGGTTGGTTGAAATAAAACTAGAGAAAAATGATATACCGATTACCAAAATTAATGATAACATACGAAAAGAGAATGCAACTATTCAGGATATAACAGATCAGGCAGGTGGTGAATATAAGATTCAGTATTTCAAAGAAGGTCAAGCCGTAGCTGTTAATGACAGCACTACAAAAATTACTGAGATTTCTAAAATTAAGATAGAACACAAAGGTTATTTTATTGAATTAGATCCTAAAAAAATAATTGTGGCCCATCAATGGCAATCAGAAATAAAATTTGGTCAAGATCAAAAGGTAGATATTAATGAGATAAAAGCCACTATCAAAGCTAAAGCAGATTCTAAGATAGATGACTTTAAAAACGTCGAAGTTATTAAAGTCACTACAGATGTGGGCTGTATAGTAAAATACACTAATAAAGAAGGTATAGAGATTGCAGATACGGCAAATACAGAAATAAAAGATGTATATAAAATTATACTAGAAAAAAATGGTGAAAGCATAGAGTTAGCCATAGCCGAAATAATTACTTCAGAACCGAAAATTAGCAAAATATTATCAATTGAAATTACACCAGAAGCAGTAACATGGCTAAAAGATAATGGTCTTGGTAAGACAACGACTTTATTAATTGATGCTGAGGGTCAGACCAGTTCTTCAGCTGCTCAAGATATTAATAAACGTGGAATAGATTCCAAAACCATAATTATTTTTGATCAAGCAGCAATTAAAGAATTAATAAAACCCGCAAATGTTAGATCAATACGTGAAATGTATAATGTAGAAAATGATCCTAATAAGGTAATTACTACATATACGACGGGTACGGGTGAGAAGAAGGTCAGCAATAACATTACATTAAATGACTTACGTCAAGGAATTAACCTGAAGCATATCAATGCTAAACAATTTTATAATGATATCCAAGCAAATGCAGACCCAGACTCTGGTCATGAGAACCTTGAATTTTTGAAAGGCCATAGAAATCTATTAGGTCTTACAATTAAACAATTTCCTTCTGCTGTATTTAATGAATTAACAAAAGAATGGTATGGTGTAGAATTACCTTATCTTGAAAAAGATGCTCCGTTAAGTATAGGTGATTTAAGACTCAAGGCTGAGGCAGCGCCAAGAGATCCAGGCCATAATCCGAGAGATGATGCGAACGATCCCGTTAAATCAGGTGAGAGAAGTTCACAGGATGAATTAGTGCCACTGTCAGGGGACGAGAAATATAGAAATAGTAGTAAAGAAAAACAGTGTCACGCAGTTCAACCTGAAATAGTTTCTTTATATACCTCCCAATCTTCAGTACAAACATTGCAAGATAGCAATGATGATAGTAAGGTAGATGTAGAAAAAGCACTGGAACTTAGACTTAAAAATATTGAAATAGAGAAGGCAAGACTGATAAACCCAAACTATAGCTTTAATGAAGTGAACCCCTCAAACTTTGTCACAGATTTGGTAACGCGAATAAGTGCAATAAACTTAACAACTGAGTATAGTATAGAGACCGCTGAACAAGTAACAATGCCAAAACATGATAGTCATGGATTAGAAGTAATTAAGAACATGATTGTTGTTGCTGATGAAGCAACAACAATAGATAGTGTAAAGACACTATCAACTAATCTGGTGTTATACTCAGATACTTCTGATGAAACAGGTAGCCAGAAAGAAAAAGTCATAAATAGTTCACTGCGTAAAAGTAGTGACGAAGCTAAGGAAAATTCAGATACTACAGAAGTTGTAAAAGAAATAAAAATGGAATCCTCCTATGAAGTTTCAAATGATGCTAATTCAGTGCAAACAGATATTAAGCCGGAATCTTCAGAAGTATTGATGGAAGGAGCGTGGAAACAATCTACTAAGCAATCGAATACGGAGGTATTAGTAATAGCTCAGGGGAAAAGAGTAATTGATGAATCACAACCATCAGGTATTGGACAGTACCTTTTAAAAATGTCAATGGATGAGGAATGGGAGAAGGTTCAGAAGGCAAATGCTAAAGACATGGCAACTGAACAAATAGATCAGGTTTGGGAGGCTACTCATAATTCCCATGCTAATGAACTAGACCAATGGTTGGCAATGACAAAGCAGGAAGAGGAAGATTCGCAAGCAGAACTAGAATCTATGGATGC
>JAJZHL010000105.1 GCA_021804505.1 Pseudomonadota bacterium
TGCATTATTGCTGTCATGTCTACACTCTCAGATGTCATTCCCAAAATTCATACCAAGTTTCAGATTAAACGGGACAGATGAATTTCAGGGCGAGCTTGCGGAGCGTACTATAAAGTACGTGAGCACAAATAAGACCCGCAAAATTCGCTGTCCCGTTTAAAAATGAGACTCTGGTTACCTATACTTATAATCATCGTGGATCTTAACAGCCAATTGCTGCTCCCATATATCCCCATTTCTCAGCAATTTCTCTTTATTATAAATTAATTCAGAGTGAGTAATTGTAGCAAATTCAAAATTCGGTCCTTCCACTATTGCATCAACTGGGCATGCTTCTTGGCATAGACCGCAGTAAATACATTTGGTCATGTCAATATCATATCTCGTAGTACGCCTACTACCATCATCTCTTGCTTCTGCTTCTATTATAATAGCTTGGGCTGGACAAATCGCTTCACAGAGTTTACAGGCAATACACCGCTCTTCACCGTTAGCATAACGACGGAGTGCATGCTCACCCTTGAATCTTGGACTTATGCTACCTTTCTCATATGGGTAGTTTAGAGTCACTTTAGGCTTAAAGAAATATTTTAACGTCAGGAACATTCCTGACAATATTTCAAACAGTAAAAACGACTTTAAATATTTAACCATTTCCATTTACTATATATACAAAACTTTCGGCCTAACTATGTAACCAGCGCTCTGTCATCACGAGCCGCAAAGCGGCTAAGGTAGATCCAGTCTTTCTCTGGATTGCCGCGTCATCTAGGCCTCCTTGCAATGACAAGAAAGCGGAAATGACACTTCTTTCCCCTCAACTCCCAGCCTTCTCTACTGTTTTTTCACTCTGCTTATTATCATTAACTAGTATCAACCCAACAATTAAATCATAAGCCCGAGCAAATTGATAATCTTTTTTGTAATGATCCAAGAATTGTGGTTCTGTTACAGCTTTTTGTCCTGTCTCCTTCGCAGAGGAAGAGGTTTTGCTAGTATTATCAGTTTTTGTCGTAACCTTTTTATTAGCAGCTTGATCCTCCTTTGGGTTATCTGCCTTATCATTTTTCAAATAATTTTTTAAAGAAGATTCAGAAAATCTGATATCAATGCCCTTTGTTTCTGGATATTCAACTTTCGCAGCCATAATAGTGATATCTGGTTCTATACCTTCTGCCTGAATCTCTCTGCCTTTAGGAGTATAATACTTAGCAATTGTAATCTTGACTGCTGACCTAGGGCTAACTTGTGTTAAAACTTGTACTGACCCTTTACCAAAAGACTTAGTTCCCAGCACTAAAGCTCTACCATGGTCTTGCAAAGCCCCTGCTACTATTTCTGATGCAGAAGCTGACCCAGCATTGATTAAAACTACCATAGGTACATTGGGAGCCTTTTCTTTGCTTTTATTACTGTTATAAACCTCATTACTATTAGGGTTTTTTCCTTTAATGCTTACTATAACCCCTGAATCAATAAAATACTCGCTCATATCAATTGCCTGTTCGAATAAGCCTCCTGGATTATTTCGTAAGTCTAATATAATGCCTTTAATATTTTCCTTACCTAAATTTTTTATTGCCTTTTTTAACTCCGAGATAGTGTGCTCATTAAAGACAATTACTCTAATGTAAGCCACGTTGTTTTTTTCTAAGTAGGCTTTTACTGGCTTAATAGTAACTATTTCACGAGTAAGCTCAATTTCTTTAGGTTTTGACTCATCTTCTTTGATTACTAGTAATTTTACCTTTGTTCCTGCAGCACCTCGCATTGCTTTTACAGCTTTGTAAAAACCTAAAGTAGCAACAAATTCATCGTTTACTCCTACTATATAATCACCGGCTTTTATGCCAGCCTTATATGCAGGTAAATCATCAATAGGGGAAATAACTTTTATAGCACCACTATCGTATGTTACCTCGACACCAATTCCACCGAACTCTCCTTTCGTTTGGTCTACTAGATCTTCAAAATCTTCATCAGTAAAGTAGCCCGAGTGAGGATCTAACGAATTTAGCATACCATTTATGGCAGCATCTATCATCTTTTGCTTATCAGGTACTTGCACATAGTCTCTATCAACACGTCCAAAAACATCCTGAAACTGTTTAAAATATTCTGAATCTGTTAATTGATTTTTTACTGGCTTTTCTTCGGCAGCTTGCGCTAAAGAAAACACAGCAAGACTCGCTAATAATATTATAATTGAACGTAAAGACATGCGACTCCTAAATATCAAGGTTATTTATAATTTTATCCATTTTAACCAAAGCCTGATCATAAATAAATTGAAAACGCTTTTCAGGCTTTTTACCCATTAGATCATCAACTATTCTACTGATATTATCAAAATCCTCTACAGTAACTTGCAAAAGTGATCTATTTTTTGGGTCCATTGTTGTTTCTTTTAACTGCGCTGGCATCATTTCACCAAGTCCTTTGAACCTAGATATTTCAATTTTTGCCTTACTTACCTTTGAAAGCTCAGCCATCAAATCTATTTTATGCTGTTCATGTAGCGCATAATAGGTTTTATTAGCTTGAGTTAATTTGTAAAGAGGTGGTTTAGCAATATATAAATGTCCATCCGAAATTAACCCGGGCATTCTTAAATAAAAAAATGTCATTAGAAGTGAAGCTATATGAGCGCCATCAACATCAGCATCAGTCATTATAATAACTTTTTCATAGCGTAAATTTGCTTGTTTATAATTTTTCAGACTACCACAGGCCAGCGCTATTTCCAAATCTTGAATCTCTTGATTATTTGCTATTTTCTCTAAAGTAGAATTTGCCACATTTAATATTTTCCCACGAAGAGGAAGAATAGCTTGAGTTTCCCTGTTTCTGGCCTGCTTAGCTGATCCACCAGCAGAATCTCCCTCTACCAAAAACAACTCTGTTCCTGTTGGAGATGTTCGTGAACAATCTGCTAGCTTACCAGGCAAACGTAATTTTTGCGTAGCAGTCTTGCGAGAAATATTCTTTTCATTTTTTTTATTTATTCTAAATTCAGCAATTTCTATTAAATGCTCAACAAGCATATTAGCTGCAGCTTTATTACCACTCAACCAATGATCAAAATGATCTTTTATAATATTTTCTACAACTTTATTAATCCCAGAAGAAACTAACTTTTCTTTAGTTTGCCCCTGAAATACCGGCTCTTGTATGAAGACAGATAAGACGATTGAAGAAGTTTCTAAAATATCCTCTATCGTAATGTTTGCTATTCTCTTATTGCCAACCATTTCTCCATATACTTTAATTCCTCTTAGCAATGCTGCACGCAGGCCCTGCTCATGAGTACCACCCAGAGGGGTTGGAATAGTATTGCAGTATGATTGCATGAAGCTGTAATTATCACTTTTATGCCAAGCTATTGCCCATTCTACCTTCGTATGATCACGTTCCCAGTTAATATTACCACAAAAAATCTCTCCACTAACCAAATTAGCAGAATTTATTTTTGAAATTAAATAATCTTTTAACCCTTCGGGAAAATGGATTAGCGCTTTTTCTGGAACAACATTTTTAGTATCTAACTCACACTCCCATTCTATTGTCACTCCTTTATAAAGATAAGCTTTTGACTTCGCTAATTCATATATTTTTTTAGGAGAAAAATGTAGCTCATTACCAAAAATTTCAGGATCCGGATGAAATTTTATTGATGTGCCCCGAAGCTTCTTTATAACATCTTCACTTTCTAAATTAGTTAATTTATTCCCTTTAGAATAAGTTTGCTTAAATAATTTACCTCGTTGATATACTTTTACTTCTAAATGATCTGATAATGCATTAACAACAGAAATACCTACCCCGTGCAAACCTCCTGCTGTATGATATACATTGGTCGAAAATTTTCCTCCTGAATGAAGCTGAGTAAGGATTACTTCTAAAGCAGACTTATCAGGAAATTTAGGATGATTATCGGTAGGAATTCCTCTTCCATTATCGGCTATAGTTATACTATGATCTAAGTGCATTTTAATAGATATTGTATTAGCAAAGCCCGCTACCGCTTCATCCATTGCATTGTCAAGGACCTCGGATACAAGATGGTGCATGGCGTTATCATCTGTTCCGCCAATATACATACCTGGTCTTTTACGGACAGGCTCAAGCCCTTCCAATACCTCTATATCCTTAGCACTATATGAATTGGTGACTTTAGTGGCTTTATCGTTACTAAAACTAAAAAGATCAGACATACTAGGTATTAATAGCAAAAATATAACTTTAAATTATCGAATAAACTAAATGATTTACTATCAAAAAGCAAGCCCCTAGTATTGATAGATCTTGTAAAGAATAATAAAATAGCGTATAAGTTGCTTAATATTTATTAAATACAATTTAAGGTAACATTAACTAATGGCTGAGAGGTTAAAACATGATGAATTAGCTAAAACTGTACTGGCTATTGATCTTCCAGCTAAGGAATT
>JAJZHL010000106.1 GCA_021804505.1 Pseudomonadota bacterium
TGACTACTGCTGCGACTAATTTTGATAGACTGATCATCACATCTAGCCCTTGCGTACCGACTACCCAAGCGGTCAAAGCGAAAGCACCGTATGGAGAAAGCTGAATAATCATTGAGATCATTTTCAGAATCATCTTAGATAGAGAATGAAATAAGTCTTTGATCGGCTCTCCACTACTACCCATTATGTTAATAGTATATCCAGAAAATATGGCAAAAAATACGATTTGTAGAACATTTGCACTATAGAAAGCCTCAACTATGTTGCTCGGCACTATGGCAATAAAAAAGTCAAGCATATTAAAGCCTTTGGATTGCGGCAACACCTCATGAGGTAAACCAAAATCTATGTGAGTACCATAACCTGGTTTTAAGACAAGAGCCACGACCATACCAAATACTACAGCGCAAAAAGTTGTACCAAGAAAAGCACTCACCGCTTTTATACCTACTCTGCCGAGTGAAGCGGGATCACTCATGCTAGTGATGCCCGCTACTAGACTAAAAAATATTAATGGCGAAATAACCATTTTGATCATGCGTAAGAAAATATCTCCTACTGGCTTGATATAAGATACGTATTCGGGTAAATATACTCCAAATATTATCCCCAGGATTAAGCCTAAGGTAACTTTTTTCCATAATTTCATTGTCGTACTGCAGTTTTATTAAAAGATGTTATTAGTGACTATTTGCTATCCAGTTTAAGTATGCTGGTAGGCCACCTTGAATTTCTAACTTTATTATTTGAGGCAAATCATAATTGTGCACCTTCATAATCACCGTTTCTATTTCGTCATAGTTAACAGCCTTAGCTTTTATGGAAAGGCGATATTCTTTCTGTGTAACAATTTCTCCTTCCCACTTAAAATGGCTAACAATATCATCTATTTGCACACAAGATGCAAGGTTTTTTGTCAATAAATTATTAACTATCTGGTTTACTACTTCTTTGTCATTGGTTGTAGTCAAAATAACAGAGACTCTTTCTACCACTTATACCTCGACAAAGCAATTAGGCGTTTCAAATAGTTTCAGTTTTATAATCACAAAAAAGCTACTAGTAAATAATTTAGGTAAAATAACTAACTTTAAATGTAGCGCTATATTTTCTGCCGTGGGATTATTATCCATATAATAAATTTTTTGGCCTGTCCAATCACTTATTTTATCGCCAATCTCTTTATCTTGTCGGTGCAGTATTAGACTATGGTCGAAATTTTCATTTATCCATTTTTGGATAATTAGTTTCATCTGACCAAAATCAACTACCATACCAAGATTATCAGTAGTTTCAGATTCAGCAGTTACCTCTAACACATAGCGGTGACCATGTAAAAATTTACACTTATTTTGGTGCCCTACTACCCTATGTCCTGCATCAAATTCGATTTTGCGTGTACATCTAATCATATGAACTTATCTTAATCCAGAAAGTTCATTAATGACTCTAGCTGAGCCATGCTAGCGTGAATAGCTTTAATATTCATGTCATTTTTTTCTTTATTGAGTTGTGCCCGCATATTTGCTAATTTTCCTTCTATATCCCCTCTGATAACTTTATCAAGATCTGCTGCAAATTCAGTCAGCAGATTGATATATTGTCCGTTAACTTCAGCTATACCGTTATATACAAAATACCTAATAACAGCATTCGCAGCAGTTATTTTAACTATACCAGCTTGTAAATTTGCTATTAATAGCTCGTGCCCCGGTAACACTCCAAATTCTCCAAGCTCACCAGGCATTGTGACAAAAGAAGCTTCTTGATCACACAAAGTTAGTGTCGGTGTAATAATTCTCAATCGTATTGTGTTATCCATTACAATACCTAACTACCTTGCTTTGAGCTTTTCAGCTTTTGCCAATGCTTCACTCATATTACCAACCATATAAAATGCAGCCTCAGGGAGATCATCATATTTACCTTCAGTTAGACTTTTAAACCCAGCAATAGTATCATCTAAGCTAACAAATTTCCCTGGCGCACCAGTAAATACTTCGGCAACATGGAACGGTTGAGATAGAAAACGCTGTATTTTCCTTGCCCTATTAACTATAAGTTTATCAGCTTCCGATAACTCATCCATCCCTAAAATAGCAATAATGTCTTGCAAAGATTTATAGGTTTGCAATATTTTTTGTACTTCTCTCGCGACGGAATAGTGTTCCTGCCCAACAATAATAGGATCTAGCATTTGTGAACCACTATCAAGAGGATCTACAGCAGGATATATTCCAAGCTCAGCAATCTGACGATTCAGCACAGTAGTTGCATCCAAATGTGTAAAAGAAGTAGCAGGGGCAGGATCGGTGAGATCATCTGCTGGTACATAAATCGCTTGCACCGATGTTATCGAACCATGCTTTGTGGAGGTAATACGCTCCTGCAGCTCCCCCATATCAGTTGCAAGCGTTGGTTGATAACCAACTGCAGAAGGTATTCTACCTAGTAGAGCAGATAGCTCAGAACCAGCTTGAGTAAAACGGAAAATATTGTCTACAAAAAACAGTACGTCTTGTCCACCATCCATATCACGGAAATTCTCGGCTAAAGTAAGACCTGTCAGAGCTGCTCTTGCTCTTGCTCCTGGCGGTTCATTCATTTGACCATACACTAATGCTACTTTAGATTTTTCAGGATTTTCTAAATTAATAACACCTGAAGCAATCATCTCATGATATAAATCATTTCCTTCCCTAGTTCTTTCTCCAACTCCTGCAAAAACCGTATACCCTCCGTGAGCTTTTGCAATATTATTGATAAGTTCCATAATTAACACTGTTTTACCAACCCCAGCGCCACCAAATAACCCTACTTTACCGCCTTTCGAATAAGGAGCCAAAAGATCTATTACTTTTATTCCTGTAACTAAAATATTTCGGTCGGTAGATTGTTCCACAAAATCTGGTGCTGGCCTATAAATTGATGAAAAATTTTCTGACTTTATAGCTCCTTTTTCATCTATAGCCTCCCCCACTACATTTAATATCCGTCCCAACGTTCCTACACCAACCGGTACTTTAATTGTCTCACCAGTATCTATAACTTCCAGACCCCGTACTAGCCCTTCTGTTGGACTCATGGATATACACCTCACTACATCATCACCTATATGCTGTGAGACTTCTAATATCACCTTTGCCCCATTATTATAGCACTCAAGTGCATTTAATATTTCTGGTAGCTTATTGTTATCACTAAACTGTACATCAACTACCGCTGAGATAATCTGCACAATTTTACCAATATTTTTTGTCATATTTTACCTTAAAATAATATCAATAGCTGTAAACTCAGTAATCACGAGTCATGTTAACTTTAACTTGTCATCACGAGCCATGAAGTGGCGTGGTGATCGACTTTTCTTGGATTCTCGCCATAGCTAGAATGACATTTATACTTACAGAGCCTCTGCACCAGCAATTATTTCAATTAAGTCCTTGGTGATGAGCTCTTGACGTGATCTATTCAACTTTAATGTAAACTTATTAATCAACTCTTTTGCATTTTTCGTAGCATTATCCATAGCTGTCATTCTGGCCCCTTCTTCACTCGCTCTACTATGCAACAAAGCGTAATTAATTTGCGCTCCCACATAAAGATTTATAATGCTTGCTACTAATTCAGTCCCTTCATATTCATAACTAAGATGATTTTCTTGCTCTATCTTATTTAATTTTTCTGCTGGTAAGATCTGCATTACAGTAGGAATCTGCGTCATAGCATTTTTACATGTATTAAAAAAAATCTGACAAGAATCTATTTCAGAATTTTTAATCATTTTCAAAATCTTATCCTTAATCTGGATTGATAAGTTATTATCGTGGGTTTTTGGGAAAGGTAAATAACTATCAATGTAATTTGCATAATTATTCTTTAGAGCATCATAACCTTTCTTCCCAATAATAATCAGCCTTATTTGCTTACCAATTTTTTCCAAGTTTGCAATATAAGTTTGCATTTGCTTTATTATAAGAAAATTAAAAGCCCCACATAAACCACGTTCTGCCGTCACTAGAACTAACAACTCAGGAGCATTTCCATTTTGTACAAAGAAACCCCTTGCTTCTTCAGGTAAATTTTGCAAGTTCTCTGGAGCACCAATACGCGCTACAATATTACGAAGAACTTCGATGTAATTTCCAGAATCTCTAACCAGGTTCTTGGCTTTTGTAAATTTTGTAGCAGATACCACCTGCATAGCCTTGGTAATTTTCTGAGTCGATTTTATACTTCTAATACGAAGCCGTAACTGTTTCAAACCTGCCATAATACACCTTAAATATGGAGGAATTTTTTTACAAATTTTTCTAGAAAATCCTTTAATTTCTGTTCAGTTTCTTCTGTAATTTGCCCTCGTTTCTTGATATCTATCAAAATATCATTATTGTTGAGCTTTATTTCTTGTAGCACTG
>JAJZHL010000107.1 GCA_021804505.1 Pseudomonadota bacterium
TTAAGTATTTCCGCAGAATTCTTCCCCACTAACCATATGTTCTTTTGACCGAGTATGTTATGGCCCGCTAGCATTCTTGCAGCATATTTGCTGGTGATAATTATGTCTGTATAGTTGTTAATGTCAGAACTTATTTCTAGGCTTTTATATTTTACTAAGGGAGAAGAAATATAGTTAAACTTGCCTTTTGGCAAAGCTTTAATGATTTCGAGGTTATCTTCTTCACTTCTTGTTAATAGGACGGTTTTCATATAATTTTCGAAGAATGAGATACATATTTTAGTCATAATACAATATAATATAATAATAACAATTTTAGCTTTACTTAAATACTGTATGTTGCATATCAACAAGATAATTTATTGTTGGTCACTTAATTTTACCTTTCTTTATAGTTGACTATTTGTACCAGTCGATATATGACCTTAGTGTAAAGAAATGGGGTGATGTGGCTCGTCATGATAACCCTGCCATTGCGAGGCAGCATCACTGACCAAGCAATCCAGTTTACTAAACCAGATCAAGAAAGCTGGTTGGCCACGCAATTAAAATTTGATCGCCATGACGGATTAAAACTTATCTAAATCATTAGGATATATTTATGACTACAATCGACGAAGTTCGTAGAATAGCAAAACTCTCTAGGCTCAGTTTTAAGGACAATGAGTTAGGTGATATTGCAACTCAATTAACAAATATCATGCAGATGATTGATACTTTAAAGGAAGTAGATTGTAGTAAAGTAGAGCCACTCACTTCAGTTAGTGGTATGCAGCAGAGAATGAGGAAAGATGAGGTATTATCGTACGATATTACGGATCAATTATTTGTTAATATCTCAGGTAATAACAAGAAGCTTGCTGAGGAAGTGAAGTGCTTTATTGTGCCAAAAGTCATGGAGTAGAAATATGTCTGAAATCACCAAGTTAACTATAGCTGAGGCTTTAAAAGGACTAAAAAATAAGGATTTTTCTGCTACTGAGCTAACTACTCAACATCTTCATAATATGGAGAAGCATAAAAAACTAAACGCATATATTACTGAAACTGCAGAGATTGCTCTAGAGAGAGCAAAAATATCTGACCAGCACTATAAAAATAATTCAGCGAGACCATTAGAGGGTATACCTGTTGCAATAAAGGACATTTTTTGTACCAAACAAGTGCTCACCACTAATGGCTCAAGAATGCTTAGTAACTTTACACCAACATACGAATCCACGGTTAGTCAGAAGATTAAAGATTCTGGAACAATAATGCTAGGCAAGGCCAATATGGATGATAGCGCTATGGGGTCGTCTAATATGACCAGTTACTTTGGTAGCGTTATTAACCCATGGAAAGCCGAAGATGAGCCAGATGTTGATTTAGTTCCTGGCGGGTCATCTGGTGGTTCAGCTGCGGCAGTAAGCGCTTTTCTAGCAATGGCTGCCCTCGGTAGCGATACTGGTGGGTCTGTTCGCCAGCCGGCAAGTTATACAGGCCTCGTTGGTTTTAAACCGACATATGGCCGTTGCTCAAGGTTTGGTATGATAGCCTTTGCAAGTTCCCTTGATCAAGCTGGTTTGCTTACCCGCAATGTTGAAGATAGCGCATTATTATTGCATGCAATGATGGGTTATGATGAGAAAGATTCCACCTCTTTAGATATTGCAGTACCAGAGCTAGTCTCCGCCTGCAGCAGTAGCGTAAAAAATATGAAGATAGGCATACCATTTAGTATTATGCAGCAAGATGGTATCCAAGAAGATATCATTAAAATGTGGAATAATACGATTAATATTTTAAAAGATGAAGGTGCTGAAATCGTAGATATTACCTTACCTCACTCCAAATATGCTTTAGCAGTGTATTATGTCATTGCTCCAGCTGAAGCATCCTCTAACTTAGCGCGCTATGATGGTGTAAGGTATGGTATTAGAGTAGAGAATGAAGGGATGTCCATCGATGAGATGTATGAGCAAACTAGATCTCTTGGTTTTGGTGCTGAAGTCAAAAGACGAATTATGATTGGAACGCATGTACTTTCGTCATCTTTAATGGATGCTTATTATCTTAAGGCCCAAAGAGTTCGGCGTTTAATTGTTGACGACTTTAATAAAGCATTTGAAAAAGTTGATGCAATTATCTTGCCTACTGCTCCTTCTGAAGCTTTTCGCTTAGGAGAAAAACAAGATAACCCTGTCACTATGTACCTAAATGACCTATTTACTATACCGGCGAGTCTTGCTGGACTTCCGTGCTGCTCTGTGCCTGCTGCATTATCATCGAGAGGCCTTCCTCTTGGTATGCAGGTCATAGGGAAGGCGCTAGGTGAATATAATACGATTAAGGTAGCAGGGGCGCTAGAACGTGGGGTAAAGAATATTAATTTTGTTCCGAAGGGGTTTTAAGGTATGGCTTATATTACTGGCAATACAGGTAAATGGGAATATGTGATTGGAGTGGAGATACACGCTCAGGTTTCTTCTAAATCTAAGCTTTTTTCCCAAAGTTCCACTGAATTTGCAGCTCCCCCAAATTCTCAAGTATCCTTAGTTGATGCAGCAATGCCTGGAATGCTTCCTGTGCTTAATGAATATTGTGTGCATCAGGCTATAAAAACGGGAATAGGGCTTAAGGCTAAAATTAATCATCAATCAAGGTTTGATCGCAAGAACTATTTTTACCCTGATTTGCCAGCAGGATATCAAATTACCCAATTTTATCACCCTATCGTTCAGGAAGGTCATTTAGAAATAGTAACGGAAGAAGGCGGTCCTAAACTAATTAGGATTAATAGAATACATTTAGAGCAGGATGCTGGAAAATCCATGCATGACCAGTCTCCTCATTATAGCTTTATTGATTTAAATAGAGCAGGGGTGGGATTAATGGAAATTGTAACGGAGCCAGACCTTAGATCTCCGGAAGAAACAGCAGAATTCGTACGTAAACTTAGGACCTTATTGCGTTATATTGGTAGTTGTGATGGCGATATGGAAAAGGGCTCAATGCGTTGTGATGCTAATGTTTCTGTAAGAGTGCTAGGAGATACAAAGTTTGGCACTAGGTGCGAGATAAAGAATATTAACTCTATCCGTAATATTATGCGTGCAATTGAGTTTGAAGCATCTCGTCAAGTGGAATTGCTTGAAGCTGGAGGTAGTGTTATACAAGAAACTAGGTTATTTGATGCAGATACAGGGGAGACACGGACAATGCGTCTGAAGGAGGAGTCTCACGATTATAGATATTTCCCTGATCCTGATCTATTACCAGTTATTATATCACAAGGATTAATCGATAAGCTTGCTATAGAGCTACCAGAGCTTCCTGATGCAAAAATCAAAAGATATATCACAGAATTTAAGCTGAATGATTATGATGCAGAAGTTCTGGCCGCTGATGAAATTGTTGCTAATTATTTTGAAACAGGAGTAGCATCGTGCAGTCCTAAAATACTTGCCAATTGGATTATCAGTGAATTATTTGGTTTATTGAATAAAAACTCTCTTACTTTAAGCGAGTGTAAAATCACTCCGCAAATGCTTGCCAAATTGGTGCAGCTTATAGAGGATGGAACCATTTCTGGTAAAATTGCCAAAACTGTTTTTGAAACGATGTTTGAAACAGGAGAAGAACCAGAGAAAATTATTAGCGAAAAAGGCTTAGTGCAAGTGTCAGATAGTGGTATGCTATCTGCTATAATTGACGAGGTTTTAGCAGCAAATCCTGACTCGCTTGCTGCCTACAAAGCTGGAAAGGATAAACTATTTGGCTTTTTTGTAGGACAAGTAATGAAAAAAACTGATGGTAAAGCTAATCCAGGTCTTGTTAATAGTTTATTGAAGGAGAAGTTGTAGGGATAGTTTTTAATATACTTCTCCACTTAGTGGTTTGGGATGACGATTACCTCATGGCGAGTAAGCTACCCTTACGAAGCAATCCAGAAAATTGGATCACTACGCCGCTGTTCGCGGCTCGTGATGACAAGTTTTATATTAATAAATCATTATCCATTCCCACAATATCCATTGGAGGTGAAAATGATATCGGTTGACAAGAATGAGTAAACCATCCTCAAAGAAGCATCTAAGTATACTTGGTATTGAATCGAGTTGCGACGATACAGCAGCCTCAATAGTGACTTCCGATAAAGTTATTTTGTCAAATATAGTGATTTCACAAAACCTCGAGCATCAATTATTTCAGGGCGTAGTACCAGAGATTGCTGCTAGGTCACATTTACAAAATATGGAACAGGCGTTAAAACAGGCTTTAGAGGAGGCAGGCTTTAATTTACAAGACCTAGACGCTATAGCAGCCACCTCTGGCCCCGGCTTAATTGGTGGAGTAATTGTGGGATCGATGTTTGGTAGGTCTCTTGCTAGTGTTTTAAAAAAGCCATTTAT
>JAJZHL010000005.1 GCA_021804505.1 Pseudomonadota bacterium
TTACCTGCCCAAAGGGTACCATCCTCATCTCTTACATTTCCCATAAGAAGGTCGATAGCCATATCTCGTAGATCCTGGCGTGTATGCTGTAATAATGTCATCAGGTTCTCTACAGTTGCAAGGCCTGGCTCTCTAGCCTTAATATATTCTCCAATAAACCAACATGCCTCATCTCTTACTTCTTCTTGTACATCGTTTAAGAATGGTATTATATTATCGAGTAGATCTTTAGTTGCAAATTGTGGCCCTGGTTCAACAAGCTGAAGAATCACTTTTGTCGCCTGATAATTTCCATTCAATTTACCAGCTTCAAACAATTTATATAGCTCAGTCACGGCTTTATTACTAAGGTGGCCCAGCTTTGCTTCAAAAATAAGCTCGGTAATAACGTGGCCTGCCTTATCTCGTACAGACGGTACTTCATCTTGTACCTGAAGTATTAGATTATCTAATACTTCAGTTGCAAGTTCTATACTTTGTGTAGCGATAGAGGTAATCAGAGTGTTTGCCACTTTACTTTTACTTTCATTCTGTCACACAAGCAATGGCATTAACGTAGGTAGAGAAAAAGTACCAAGGTTTAAGTTTTGTTTAACAAGTGTGATAATAGCATCCCCTACCACGCTTAGTGCCTTCTCAAATTGTTGATCCTGTAATAATAACATTAGGTTATTTAGTAAGTCTTCAGTTGCAAGATGTGAGTCTTGTTCAACAAGGCTGGTAATAACCTGGCCCGCTATTTTTGCTACTTCCAACCTTTTACTACCTAGGAAGGATGTTAGCTTATTCAGTAAGTCTTCCGTTGCGTAGGCTTCATCTTTTACAACAAGAACAGGAATCAGCTTTGCTGCCTGTGAACGTGCATTCGCATTATCAGCTTCAAGCAATGCTGTGAGCTGAGTTATAGTTGCAGGTAGAAGTTCTGATTGTTCCGCAAACTTGGTAATAACCTTAACTGCCTCTTGCTGTACTTTCTGTTCTGCATCTGATAATAACGATATAAAATTACCTAGTAATCCTTCAGTTGCAAGGTCAGGCTTTTTCTCTATAAGTTTGCCAAAAACTTTGATTCCTGCCACTTTTACATCCGATCTTTTATCTTGTAATAATGGTATTAGCTTAGCAAGTATATCCAAAGTTACAAGGTCCGCACCTTGCTCAATAAGCTTGTTAATAGCTGAAAATACCGCACCCCGTACTTCCGTTTCTGAATGTTGTAATAATGGTATTAGCTTATCTAAGTCTGCTTCAGCTGCCAGATCTACATTTTTGACAACATAGGTATTCAGAGTTTTTGCTACATTACTTTTATTTGCATTACCTACAAGCAATGGCGTTTTAGACAAAACTACAGTACCAAGGCCCTGGTTTTGTTTTACAAGTGCAATAATAGCCTGACCTATCATTTTAAGTATATCTTCTAATTGTTGAACCTGTAATAATAACATTAGGTTATGTAGTAAGTCTTCAGTTGCAGGGAATGAATCTTGTGCAACAAGTTCGGTAATAACCTGAACTGCTGACTTTTTTACTTCCAATAACGTACTATTTAGTAAGGATGTTAGCTTATTCAGTAAGTCTTCCGTTGCGTAGGCTTTATCTTTTACAACAAGAACGGGAATCAGCTTTGCTGCTTGATTACGTGCAAACGAATTGCCTGTTTCAAGCAATGCCGTTAACTTAGTTAAAGCTTCAGTTCCAAGATCTGGTTTTGTCTCTACAAATTTGATAATAGCCTGGTTTGCTTCTTTTCGTAGATCTTCCTTTTCACGTGGTAATAATAATATTAGCCTATCTAGTAAGTCTGAAGTCGCAAGCTCTGGATTTTTCTCTATATGTTTGCTAAGAGCCTTAACTGCTACCACCTGTACATTTGAGTCTTTATGTTGTAATAATGGTGTTAGCTTATTTAATGAGTCAGGGGTTGCAAGCGTTGGGTTTTTTTCAACAAATACGACACTAGCCTTACCAACTCTTGGGCTTACATCATACTCTCTATTGTTTTTTAATACTTCTATTAGGCTAGATAATACTGTTTCAGCTTCAGAAATTTGGTTAAAGGCACGCTCATTAACAAGTCTTAAAATCAATTCTGCTACTGACGTAGCCTTATTTGTATCCTCTTTTAAAAGCAAACTCGTTGAAGTAAGAAGGGTTTTATATGTAAATTCTGGTTTTACCTCAATAAGTGTGTTAATAACCTTGTGTATATCTCCGTGTTTATAGAATTGACCACTATTCGTCAGTAAGCTTATTAGCTCACCTAATAAGTCTTCAGTTGCAAGATCTGAATTTTGTTTAATAAGTGTGATCACAACCGGGAGCGCTGCATCGAGGTTTTGATAGTACTGATATCCTACTAATACCTTTAGTTTACCTAGCAAGCCTGCGGTTGCAAGATCTGAATTCTCTTCAACAAGTTTGGAGATCATTACACATCCCTCTCTTTGGAGCTTCCATTTATTGTCTAAAAGTGGTGTTAGTTTATTTAGTAAGTCTTGAGTTGCAAGTTCTGGGTTCTCTTTAACTCGGTTAGTAATCTGATTTACCACAGGTGTGAAATCTGCGGTGTTATAGGACTTATCAAAGAACACTTCTGCTAGCGTTTCGAGAGATGCAGTTTTTAAATCTATTGGCTCTCCTTTCATAATTATCTCCCTATATTTTATAATAATATATTTATTAAGTCTGATTAAGTACTCAACCTTGTAAATATAATTACATGCCGGACTGAACGGGGTTCATAATATACATAATTATATTACTTTGTCTAGAGATAACTTTTCGATTCTTATACTAAAGCGATATATTAGTAATTAAACTGGGTTGGCATTAAAGGGAAAATTGGAACTTTATTGCTGCCTTAATCTTATTAATCCTGTCTTCAAGCTGTGCATCTGTATATTTAACAGTCTCATGTCCCCAGACGGGTTTTGGGAATAATATATCATCTCTGAATCTTGCTATGACATGCACATGCAGCTGAGATACTACATTACCAATAGCTGCAATGTTCAGCTTATCAGGAGTGAATTCTTTTTGTAAAGCACGGGCAACCAAACGTATTTCTTCGTTTAACTGCATATATTCCGTGTCGCTTAGATCTGTAATTTCAACCACGTTATTCCGCTTTGGTACAAGAATTACCCATGGGAAATTAGCATTATTGATTAGCCGAACCTGGCATAGCTTAAGTTCTGTTATAAGTTTACTGTCTGCTTCTAGGGTTTTATTTAGTTCAAAAGTCATATTAGCTCTTATTTAAGGTGAGTATGGTATGTATTAATAACTCCAAATCGGAGAAAGAATCTTTGTTAAAAATTCCTTATGTTTACGTAATTCCTCTTTGGTTGGCTTAACGGTTATAATATTATGCTTTTCTATTTTATTAGCTGCATTAACAATAGTTTCCATTTTCTGGGCATTGATATTAAAAGTAACTTGCCGCCCTCCTGTAAGTTCTACGTACACTTCAGCTAGAAGCGCAGCATCCTTAAGCGCTCCATGCAATTTACGCCCTGAATTATCAATTTTATATCGTTTACACAAGGCATCAAGACTGGCTTTCATCCCTGGAAACATTTTTCTCGCAAGCGCTAAAGTATCAATAGCATCCGCCAGTTTAAGTAATTCCAGCGAAGGTCTTTCTAATAACGACAATTCATGATTAAGAAAATTAATATCGAATGCAGCGTTATGGATGACAAGCTTACTATCAGCTATAAATGTTAGAAAATCATCAGCAATATCCTCAAAAAACGGTTTATCCTGCAAAAATTCGCCAGATATCCCATGTATACGATATGCTTCTGTAGGCATATCGCGTCTTGGATTGATATAATAATGAAAGTGTCTACCCGTTAATACCTTATTAACCATTTCTACAGCACCAACCTCTACAATCCGGTGCCCAAGTGTTGGTTCTAAGCCTGTAGTTTCAGTATCAAGGATTATTTCTCTTAATTGCAGCATTTAATCTCTGTATAAGTTCAGTTATTTGTTTATTTATATCCATATCAGTATTAATAACGAAGTCCGACTTCTCCATTTTAATTTCTTGCGGCAGCTGAATTTGTTTGATTTTGTTATAGGATTTTAAATTAAAAGAATTTCTCGCTTCAGCTCTTTTTAACCTAGTTTCTTCGGAGCAGAAAGTTGTAACGTAAAAATCAAAATATTTATCAAAACCAGCTTCAAAAAGCAAAGGAATCTCCGCAAAGGTAATATCTAACTTACTATTTTGCTCTTTAAAATTAGACAAAGCTTCTATAGCAAAAGGGTGCATTAAATGTTGCAGCCTATTTCTTGCCTCATCATTGCTATAAATCAGCTCTGATATACTGTTTTTATCGAAACTATGCAGCTCTGGAAGTATATTTAGTACCATATGCTGAATTTCTGGTTTTTTATACAACTCTTTAATGCATTTATCAGCAGAAAAAGTTTTATATCCTAAATCTTCTACATATTCTAAGACAAAACTCTTGCCTGAAGCATAGCTACCAGTGACTGCAACACAAATCATTAAGATAAATTTTTTACTTTTTCTATAATTCTATACAAAATAGTCCATGTGTATCAGCAATGCTAATAACTTCCGCCGGCTCAAGAACAATCACATGTTGCTGTATTGCAAGCCCCCTATAGTTATAATGCGCCAATTTCTTCATCGTCTCCGGCCCTATCGTTGGCATATCTACCCTAGTATCTTGCCCCTTTTTGGCCATTTTTACCAACACTCCACCTTGCGGATTCTTACGCAAATGTGAGCATCTTACGATCAGGTTATCGGTACCTTCCGCTGCTTCAATACCCAAAATATAACCATCTTCAACAATAACTGATTGCCCTACATCAATCTGGCCTATATTTTCCAAGAGTTTAATGCCAAGTTGGATATCTCTCATTTCTGGTTTAGAAGGTGCTCTTATTGTGGTTATGATATTATCAGAAGCGAGTATATCTTGACTAGCAATTATTTTAAATCCTTTTTCCTCGAAAAAGTTGGTTATTACCTTCAAAAGATTATCATCTCCTAGAAATTTTTGTTTCAATATACGTGTAAGTAATATAGAACCCGTAACATCTACCTTAAGAGCACTAAAATTAGGTCGATTCACCCCGCCTGCAAGTACTATATGTTTTACATTATAGCTATTAAAATATTCTATAAGTGACCAAAACATACCAAGCTTAAAGAAACGGTGAGGATAATTTTTATATAATTCAGGATCTGCTTCTCCTTCGAGGGCAGCAATATAGCATTTACTATGCTGCTTCGTTAAGCTAGCTGCTATGGAAGCTGGTAATAACCCTCTACCAGCTATGATTCCTACAGCTTCAAACATATTTAGTCCGGTTTAGAGTTATTATCTCTAGGCTGGCAAAAGGCTTTGGTAGTATCTTGCTGCAAAAACTCAACGATTTGTGCAACGATTGAATTGCCCTTATATTTCTTTGAGACTAAATGAATTCTGTCTGCAAAAATTCCTTCACCAACGAAAATCTCCTCTACCGCCCTTGTCGCCTCCAGAGTTTCTTGTTGATCGAACCCCCTTCTTTTCATGCCCACTAAGTTAATACCTTCAAGAGCAGCTCTTTCGCTTGACGCCAAACCAAAAGGGATCAAATCCCTAACAACAGCAGATATACCACCTATCATTGAATGCTCTCCTATGCGTACAAATTGCAATACGGCAGAGAGTCCTCCTATAATAGCATAATCGCCGACTATAACGTGACCACCTAAACTAACATAATTGGCAAAAATAACATTATTACCCACTCTGCAATCATGCCCGATATGCACTCCAACCATAAATAAACCATTATTTCCGATAGTTGTTACCATTCCTCCACCTTTACTACCAGCTTGGATAGTAACATATTCTCGGATAATGTTATCATTGCCTATAACAACTTCTGACTTCTCTCCTTCATATTTTATTATTTGAGGAGGCTGACCAATAGAGGCAAATGGGTATATAGTATTATTATTACCTATTCTTGTTTTTCCTTCTATTACCACATGCGATTTTAATTCTGTATTATCTCCAAGAATTACCTCAGGTCCAACAATACAAAAGGGGCCTATTTTTACATCCCTGCCTATTATAGCCTGAGGATCGACTATTGCCGTTGCATGTATATTTGATGCGACCATATACTATCTCCTTTCCTTGACCATTGCAGTAAATTTGCTTTCAGCTACTATCTGGTCCTCTACTTTTGCCACTGCAGAGAATTTCCATACACTTGCCCTCTGCTGCTCTATTTTGGCATAGATATAAAGCGTATCACCTGGTCCAATAATTTTACGAAATTTTGTCTCTTCAATGGCCATAAAAAATACATCTTTATCTTTTGTGGTGTCCATTGATTTTGCGACTAAAACAGCAGATAACTGAGCCATTGCCTCAATAATTAGCACCCCCGGTAGCACAGGTCTATTTGGAAAATGCCCTACAAATTGCGGCTCGTTTATAGTCACATTTTTAATACCAACAATTGAGTCGTTAAGCTTAAACTCGAGCACTCTATCTATTAATAAAAATGGATAGCGATGCGGTAGCATCTCCATAATTTCGGCAATATCAATCATCTTCTTTCTTCTTTGTTTTTATAAGCTGTTTTATCACAACTGTTTGTCTATGCCAATCCATAATTGGTACGGCAGGGGATCCTCCAACAACTGTCGCCGGTTCCACATTTTTCATAACCCCAGCCTGCGCTGCCACTTGAGCCTTATCACCGATTACAATATGCCCAGATAAACCAGCCTGGCCGCCTAAGGCACAATAGTTACCTATTTTGGTGCTACCAGATACGCCAGCTTGTGCCACAATAATCGTGCCCCGTCCTATTATAACATTATGTCCTATTTGCACTAAGTTATCTATGCGACAAAAATCATTTATTACCGTATCATTCATTGACCCTCGGTCAATAGTAGTATTACTACCAATCTCAACATTATTACCAATTTTTACTATACCGGTGTGGAAAATCTTTTTATGCATTCCTTTTTCAGTAGCAAAACCAAAACCATCTTGCCCGAGCTTTGCTCCAGATAAAATTACTACGTTATCTCCAATAACGCTATAACTAATAGAAACGTTTGAATATATTAAAGCGTTGCTACCTATCACAACACCCGAATCGATAAAAGTCCCAGATTCAATAACAGAGTTGTCACCTATCACAACATTATCTTCAATTACCACATTATGGCCGATGTAACAATCTTTTCCGATAGTAGCAGAAGGAGCTATATAAGCAGACTTCATAACCTTTGGAGGGTAGGACTTTAATCTTGAATAAAATAAATCTATTAATTTAGCGTAAACAAAGTATGGGTTTTTGGCTTTTAACAAAACCACTCTATGGTTTGACTCTGGTATAAAATTCTCAGGGACAATGCAACAAAATGCTTTGGTGTTCAAAAATTCAGCTAAATACCCTTTATTACTTAAAAAGCTTATATCATTCGGACCAGCTTCCTCTAAAGGCCTAATATCGTTGATTAATGCATCATGCTCATAAGTAGGTACAGATAGCAAATCAGCTTCTATATAATTAATAATTTCTGATAACTTATAGTTAGACGATTTTTTATAGAAACGTGTATTTATCATGGCAATTTATCCGATAAGAATAATAACCTTAAGAAGGTATAAAGGCCACATCTAAAATATTCAAACCTTCTTAGATAGTGAAGTATTATAGCTTAGGCACAAAAGAAAACAAATGGTGGCCAGAGCCGGAATCGAACCGGCGACACAAGGATTTTCAGTCCTTTGCTCTACCAACTGAGCTATCTGGCCCTAAATAATGCCATACCTTTAAATAGACAGCATAAGAAGCCCACTTTTTTATAGCTAATTACTAAAACTTTGTCTATATAATTTTTAGAACCTGTATTGACAGTTGCGCATTATTTTACTATAAAGGACTTTGTTACACCTGAAGGCATTAATTTATGAAACGTACATTTCAACCAAGCAACCTCGTTAGAAAAAGAAGACACGGCTTTAGGGCAAGAATGGCTACTGTCGGAGGAAGAGAGATATTAAGAAAGCGTAGAGCTCAAGGCAGAAGAAAGCTATCGGCTTAACCAAGGTGCTTATCGCATCTTTAAAAGACCAGAACGAATTTAACCTTGTTAGCAAACGAGGAAAAAAATTCCATACCTCTTATTTTATTTTAGTGTTAGCCAAAAATTTTACTGACATCGTGTATAGTCCAATCAACACAATTTTTTTTGGTATGAAAGTTACCAAAAAATTAGGAAAAGCCGTTGTCCGCAATAAGATTAAACGACGTATTCGCCACCTGATGAGACTAATAAGTAAAGTCCCCTCATTTAATTGCTATAACTGGGGTATAACCATTATACCAAAAAAAGGCTTCGACAAAGTACAATTTTCTGTTTTGTTGAACGAACTGCAGAGTATTCTGCAAGGCCTCTTAAGTAATCAACGATAAGCTCTCTTAGAATTTATGATAAGGAGTACTGTAACTAGCGATCTTGACCCTAGGAAGCTAGGCTACGTATTTCATTGACAGGCAAGCCGGTCATTTTAGATATTACTTCAATAAAACTGCCAGTTTTCAACATCATTCTAATGATTCTAGCCTCACCAATTTCGATACCTTGATCTATATATTTTTCTGCAATAGTTCTCATAATGTTATCCTTCTCTTCTTCAGGTAAATAATAGACTTTCTGCAAAAATCGCTCCTTGCTTAGGAATTTGAAGGAGACTCGAAACCTCGATCCGCAGCGTACTTAAATGACGCAAGCGATTCGAGTATCGAATCAACGTACGAAGGGCCAGCAGAAGTAGGGTTTGGAAAGGGGACTAATGAATTTTATGCTAACTAAACTTATTATATATAGAATAAGTTTAGTAGGTCTCAGTCGTACGTGTAATTTACTATTTATCCTCTATAACGCTGCTAACGATCGCATTGCGGAAATATACTATATCTAATTTATTCTCCTTGTACTCTTCTGCTTTTTTATCCTGTTCTGGATCAGGAATATTAATTGATACGTTACTCAATATAGCAAAATAGAAATCTTTAGATGGAATATAGCCAGCTTCACTTCTAACACCAAAAGCACCACTTCTGTTACCCCCAGAGTGACCAATCATAACATTTTTATTATCCAATTCTTCTATAAAAATTCCATAACCTGTATATGTTTTATAAGGTTTTTTACTATTAGGATTGATACTAAAATATTTAGTAGTCATAAGCTTATACGATTTATCTGTTAATACCTTTCCACCATGCAGCGCTTTATACCATTTGATAAGATCATAGCTGCTTGAAATAATTCCTTTATCCGCACAAGGCACAAGGACAAAACCAGCCCCTACTTGAGTGAATATTGGCTTTTTAGCAACTGAGTCCACAAAAAACCTTAATGGATAGTTAGCGGTATATAAATTCTCTTCTACTAAACGTGCTTCTTGCAAAGATGCTAAATGAGTTTCCCGCATATCTAGAGGTATGAAAAATTCCTCTTGTAAAAAGGTGGCTAGATCCTTTTTACTAACCTTCTCAATAATCATCCCGAGTAAGATAAAATTACTATTGCTATATTTATATCTGGTGCCAGTAGTTATCGCTAAAGGCTTACTGACGATATATTTCATTATCGCTTGGTTAATTTCCGCGCGTGTCATGTATAGACTTAATTTAACGTTAGAACTATACTCCGCAATCCCGCTACTATGGGTTAACAAATTATGTATTGTAACTCTGCGTGCCCAACTTGGCAAAGCCCCATTTGGCCAATCTTCTTTATGCAAATATTTATCAATAGTATCATGTACCTTCAAAAGCCCCTGATCTTGTAACCTTAAAATTGCAGCAGCAGTTATAGGTTTGGTAGCCGATGCAATCGGCATTTCTTGATCAGGCCTTAAATTCTCTCCATATAATGAAAATACCCCCCTAGCTCCAACCATTAAATTTTTCTGTCCATTCGCAAAAACAAAGGTGGCATTAAGGAAATGATGCGAGATATAGTACTCAACAGCACTTTTTACTCTCACCTGTAGATCGGCAAAACATATGGTACCACGTAATAATATAATGAATAATAAAAAATAATATCTCATGGCACGTTCTTCATTTGTAGTTTATTTTTAAGGGACGGCGATAAATTAATATTTAGCTCCCTTAACGCTTTTTCATCAACATAATTAGGAGCGCCCATTAGCAAATCCTCTGCTTGCTGATTAAATGGAAATGCGATAACTTCCCTAATATTAGTTGAATTGGTCAGTAACATAATAATCCTATCAATTCCCGGTGCTATCCCACCGTGCGGGGGTGCACCAAATTTAAACGCTCTGATCATCCCACCAAACCTTTGGTCGACCACTTCTTGTGAATACCCAACAATTTCAAATGCCTTATACATTATCTCAGGTTTATGGTTTCTTATAGCTCCACTAGAAAGCTCTACTCCATTACAGACTATATCATACTGAAAGGCCTTAATAGCAAGGAGCTCCTCAGTAGTTTTCGCTGCCTCTAAAACCTCCATACCACCTTGCGGCATAGAAAATGGATTATGGCTAAAATCAATCTTACCTGTTTGCTCATTTAATTCATAAAATGGAAAATCAGTAATCCAACAAAACTCAAAACGATCTTTTTCAATTAGGTTTAGCTCTTCCCCAAGTCTAGTTCTAACTTTACCAGCTAGCTTCGACGCTTTCTCAATTTTATCACTAGTAAAGAAAACTGCATCACCATTTTGTAAATTTGCTAGAGTTTTTAAATCACCTAGTTGCTTTTCTGTCAAAAATTTAACGATTGGCCCCTTAGCTGTACCGTCCTCAAGAAACTGAATATAACCAAGACCACTGGCACCTTCCAACGTTGCAAATTCACCCATTTTATCGAAAAAACTGCGTGGCAGGCTCGAAGCCTTCGGAGCAGGAATTGCCCTAACAACTGCACCTTTCTTAATATTTTCTTTAAAAATAGTAAAATCAGATTCTGCAAATAATTCCGTTACATCTGCAATAATAATTGGATTACGCAGATCAGGTTTATCAGACCCATATTTTAACATGGATTCATCATATGGAATTCTAACAAAAGGTGTTTTTGAAACTCTCTTGTCTCCGAATTTGGTAAAAATTTCATACATTATTGGTTCTATAGTACTAAACAGCTCGTCCTGAGTTACAAAGGACATTTCTATGTCTAGCTGATAAAACTCACCTGGTGACCTATCTGCTCTTGCATCTTCATCTCTAAAGCAAGGCGCTATTTGGAAATAGCGATCAAAGCCAGACACCATAAGTAGCTGCTTAAACTGTTGTGGAGCTTGAGGTAGCGCATAAAATTTACCTGGATGCAACCTACTTGGCACAAGGAAATCCCTTGCACCTTCAGGAGAGCTAGCTGTCAGTATTGGTGTTTGAAACTCAGTGAAGCCTTGTTTTGACATTACATGGCGAATATGCGCAATAACCTGAGACCGGAGCATGATGTTATTATGAAGCTTCTCTCTTCTTAGGTCCAAAAAACGGTACCGTAGCCTTGTTTCTTCAGGCGCTTCTTGCTCTGAATTTACTGCCAGCGGCAACGCCTCGGCCCCCGATTCTATAATCAGCTCTGCAACCGATATCTCAATTTTACCCGTAGCAAGCAGGTCATTTACTGTTTCTTGTGTTCTTGCTACCACCTGTCCAACAATGGTTATTACTGTTTCATATTTTAAATGACTAGCCTCTTCCATCAATGGCATATTTTGGTCAGTAAACACCAATTGGGTGATACCAAAATGATCCCGGATGTCTATGAATACTAGATTCCCATGATCTCTTCTTCTATGAACCCAGCCTGATAACTTGACTGTCTGTCCTACATGGTTTAATTGCAATTCACTACAATTATGCGTCCTATATTTATGCATCTTAAAATAATTATCCTATTATATGTTTTTACAATAACTGCTGGCAGTCAGCCTGAATGCCCCACTTGTCATACTGAATTTACTTCAGAATCTTGATCTCACACCTTGCTGCGGCTGGGTTCCAGGATCGTTACACACTAGATTCCTGCCTACACAGAAATGACAATAGACCTGGTTCCACAGCATAGCTAAAATGACAATAGAAATGCCTATAGGTATACAGAAAATACGCCTTTTACGCAATGAAAAAATGCTCTGATAGTACTATACCAGAGCATTATATTAGCATTAATAGCAGATATGGATTTTTTTGATAATTTTTAATAACTTTGACAAAAATAATGGGGGAAAACTCTGAAAACAGAGTATCATCTTTTTCTCTCACCACTCGCTGCTGTCTTAGCTTCAGCCTCTCTTCTTCTTTTAAATGCAGCAACCTTGCTTTCCACCACTTTAGTTCCTTCTATTTTATGTTCCACCTTACCATCTGGTGACACGATCAATTGCGCGTTTTTTCCAAGACGCTCTCCAGCCTCTTTATCAACAGATTGCAATAACTTGCCAGATAAATGGCGTTCCGCAAATGTCTTGTCTTCCCCTCTTACCTTTGTTGCCTTTTGTAAATTTTCTTCACTAAAAACATATTCGTCAAAACTGTCAGGGTTAATATTCCTAATAGCTAATAATTGTACGGTAGACATCTTTCTTAGGGTTTCTGGTTTCACTTTATATAAGCCAGCATTTTGATCAACTTCTTCTATTGCTTTATCAATAAATAACTTTTCTAAAAGTTTCTCTGATTTAACTTTTTCATTATTAACATCCAAAAATAATGCTATTCTTCCGGCAATCCCTGATAGATAGGAGTCATTTATCCCATAGCGAGCAAGTTTTTCTTCAAATTTCTTCACTTCTTCTGGCCCTACTATTTTTTGAGTATAAAGCTCACCTTTATACTCTCTGGCAAGCTTACCAGATCCCTTAAGTATTGCCGCAAACCCTTCAGGATCTAGCCCTATTAAACTTGTTAATTGCTTATCTGTCAGCTTATCCATTAACTTTGGATTGCCTGCATAGGCAAGTTCCGTATCTTTACCCTTGAGGGGGGATTTACTGAAAAAGATTGCTCCTTCTTTACCTAAATCAGTTACAGTGGCAGGATTAAATGGCCTGATTTGCTCCTCGCTAAAACCCAAGCTTTTTAAGCTCTCTGCATCAAGTTGTTGCTCAGCTATGAACTGCATCACCCGTTCCCCTATCTCAGTATTACTAAGCTGGTTATCCTGAATTATTTTATTAATATTTTCCATTCTAATCGAATCGAGAAGCCTCGGCAAACTACCGTCCCTATTACTCAATTCTACAGAATTACTACTAAAGCCTTTCTCTGGCTTTGCCTTAGTAAGATTTTGTGCCATATTTTCTATAACAAGCTGCCTATTATTACGTAAATAGTTTATATCTAACGCCGATAATTCTCTCTCTATTGTTGAACGAAGTGCCTCTTGCCATGAGATTGTGAGGTTAGTAGCCTTTTCAAAGACCTTCATTGCTTTATTGATAATATCTTCTCTATCGACTTTAGCTTTCTCTGCGTCTTTTACTAGTCTTGAAAAAACCTTATCATCTTTAAATAATTCGTCAAACTTATCATCTCGCAACTTTCGTAAATTTAGCAATTGTCTACCAGTAAAGCCCATAGCTTGCTCAGCAGTAATAACCCCGCTTTTGAACTGACGGTTTTGATTCCATGATGAGATATCGATAGAAAGAATTTCTTTAGCTTCATCAGCACTTACATTTGCTGCAATGATAAACTTTAATATTTTATCCGCACGTTCTTGATACTCTTGTTTCTTTTCTTCTTCTGTTTCTACTTGTTCATTACCTTGTTTAGCCATAATACTTCTCCTGTTCTTGTTCGTTGTAACTAAAATTAAACGATAGTAGGCTGCCTCTTGTCAAACAAAATAAACTTATAAGTTGAAAGAAATTAGCTTGTGTGGGATAAATAGGTAATTGTGATTAAATGCTAGTCTGGCCTTTGCCTGCCTAGCGTATATGTGGGCAGCAAGAATTTATTGCAGGATCAATGCTAACATTCTTTAGACTAGGTTCTAGCCTTAGCAGGAACAAGAAAAGGGGTATAGGGATAATAGGAGAGGATAGACTAAGGAGAGGATAGACTAAGGAGAGGCGTGGCTCTATCTCTAGATGGCCACGCCTCTCTTGTCATGACAAATTAGTCCTCAAACTCAACGAGAATGGGTCTCTTTTTTACCGACTGGTGTCTTACCAGCAGCTTCTCTTCTTTTGTTTAACGCAGCAACTCGTGAATCTTCTAGTGCAATTTCATGTACTTTATCTCCAATTAATTGCACATTTTTGCCAAGTTTTGCTTTAGCATCTTCAGTAAGGTCCTTCGACTGAATGTTAATAGGGCTGACATCCTTCGTGCCCTTTCGCGCACTCCCCCAAGCTATCTGCCCCTTTAATTCCTTACTTTCTCCTGCAAGCTGACCTTTACCACTACTAAGAATTTCCTTAAAGCCAGTAGGATCAAGCCTCATTAAATCAGTCAATTGCTTATCTGTAAGCTTTCCCATTAACTTTGGATCACCATAATAAGCCATCTCAGTATCTTTATCTTTGAGGGATTCTTTACGATAAAAAACAGAATCGGCTTCCTTAAGATCGAGTACAGTGTTAACATTAAAACACCTTATTTGCCCTTCACTGAAGCCTAAGTTTTTTAAGCTATCTTCACCAAGCTGCTTCTCGGCAATAAATTGCATTACTCGCTCTCCTATTTCACTATTGCTCAGCTGGTTAGCCTTGATGATCTCATTCACCTCATTCATAGCTTTATCTACTGAACCTTTAACTGCTTTATCACTTTCTTTTCTTTCATAGTTGGCTACTTCATAAGCTATTAGGTTAAGTTTATCACTAGGTGCAGAAAGAACAAGTTCTCCATCTTTTGTTGTAATTCTCTCTATACTATCGCTTGTATTAAGTCGCGTAGCTAAGCCCAACGCGATTCTATCCGCATGCTCATTTAAATATTGAGGATCAAGCGTTGATAAAGCCTCGTGCAGGTCAGAAAACATTTTCTGACTTTTTCCACTATTAACTTTTACACCAGCTTCTTTTTCAACCTGTGATATAGTTTTTGCTATTATTTCTGTAGCAAATGATTCACTAGACCTAGTTAAATTGCCTTTCTCAGCAAGTGCAGCATTCCTGTTTTTATCCTTAGTTCTTTGTATTTGCAGGCTTTTCAATTCATCTGCTGGAAACATTATTTCATCAAACCTTCTTGGATCAAGTTTTCTGACTTCTGCTAATTGCTGAGCAGAAATTTCATGGTTAGGCACTACAAGATCAAAATCTTGTAGCTCTTGATCTTGCGTAGGCACACCTCTCTTACTACCTACCGCCTTGAAAAATTCTGACAATCTTTCTTCTATTACCGAATCTTTTAATTGATGACTCGCAATACCCTCGTTGACTTTCTCCTGTATATACTCTTCATTTCGCTTCACGTTAGCGTTGCGCACTGTATCTGCTACTTTTTGAGCAGCGTTGACATCAAAATTTATTTGATTATTATAGAAACGTGCACTTCCTTCCTTGGAAAGACTCTTGGTTATATTATCTTCAATAGTTTGGTAATTAGCCGCTAGATACCCATTATCAAATTCTGATAATACCTTATATAATTGCTCATCTAACCTATTTCTATCTTCCTCGCTAAGTTCCCTTGTGCCGACAGCCTTATCAATAGCATTATTTAGAATACTTGATTTAACTTCTTCATTATCTATTAGATAGCTTACAACTCTATCCTCGGAAAATGCGATATCAAATAGCTGTTTATTCTCCTTTCTAAAAGCTACCAATTGTTCATTAGTAACATTCATAAGCATTTTAACATCAATAGGGTGTTGGTCATTAGATAGAATTCTTACAGTTGTCTCAGAAGGAATCTGAGCATCCTGAATGAAGCCTGCTAACATAGTTGCCGTATATAGCTTATCATATTGTGTAGGATTAAATTTCCTTAACCACTCACGATCACCTTCCAAAAGCTTAACCGCTTGTTCAGGTGTGACGGTAGAATTATCAAAATTAAGGCTTATATTAGTAAGTTCCTGCCTTAGTGTTTGTTCATAATCTGTATTTTGGTATACTCCAACAATATAGTCTTGCAAATACTGGGTTAAAAACTCTGCTTCCTTTACTGCCTTTTGCACATTGCTAACATGATCGATTTTTTGCCATATCTCATGATTGTCAAAATCATTAGGAACAGATTGATCAAAAGCCTTGGGATCCAAAGCACGTAACTGAATTAACTGTTCGCCAGTTAATTGCTCAATCTTAGCAGTATTTACTGTTATTTTACCGTTGTTATCCTTCCCTACTTCAAATGATACACTAGCGTCACCAAATAATGCTTTAGCTTCTTCTTCTTTTATAAAAACCGTATTAAGGGCATAAGGAGGTAGCTCTCCTGTTTTTGGTTTATACACTTTAAGATTATTCACGTACTGTAATAATTCATTAATAGCCATAATATTTTCTCCTGTTCTTGTTTTGTTGTAGTTACGATTAAACGATATTCAATTATTTAATGTCAAACAAAAAAGAAATTTTGTTAGAAAGAAAAATTATGTTTAGTGCCAAGATAATTTAATTTTGTAGTAGAAGAAATTTTAATGCAGACATCATCTGGAATTTCGCCTAAAAATCTAGATGGGGAAGAACGTAATATTTCGTTAAACATTCTGCGGCTTTCTGCAAATGTAATATATAGCTCTTTTTTTGCACGCGT
>JAJZHL010000108.1 GCA_021804505.1 Pseudomonadota bacterium
TATAATGTTGGTTTAGGAGTGAGTACCATGGTTGGTGCGATGGAGTACGGGGCTGTGTATGACGCATATCTTGCTTCTAAGTATGTGGGTCATCAGGGTAGCCTAAGACTTCGTGTTAACTTCTAATTAGGATGAGGTCCCGAACTTGATTCGGAACCTCCCTGTGAGGTTTAGATCCTGAAATAAATTCAGGATGACTCGTTGGAAATTCTAAATGGTTTCTAGATTCCCGCCATAGGCTAGGATGACAAAAACAAGTAGGAAGATCACTATTTCTAAAAAAAGGCCTTCTTGTTAAAAGAGGGCCTTTTTTGTTGTGTATCGAAGCGGATATATGGTATAAATAGTTATATTATTAAAGCTTTGAGGATATGCTCTTTGCTCCTCCGAATTGGTTTCGCAAAACTATCTAAGGGTTTGGCGTGCGTAACTATGAGTATCTATGCCCCGCTCACTCATCCCTCGTTTTACGCTCCCATTTCGAGGCGCCTTAGCATATAACCCCTAACATTTGTCTAGATTTAAGGTTTATACATGCCAATAATGCCTATTATCACGGCTCCAGATGAGCGATTAAAAAGGAAGTCTTTGCCTGTTCCGCAAGTAGATGATCAATTTAGAAAATTAATGGATGATATGCTTGAAACTATGTATCATGACGGGGGAGTAGGGCTGGCTGCAGCTCAGGTAGGGGTTCTTTATAATATATTAGTCATTGATCTGCAAGATGATGATAACACTCCAAGAGACAGGGGGTTTTATCCTCTCTTTATAGTCAACCCTCAAATTATTACAAAATCAGACAAATTAGTAATTGCAACAGAAGGCTGTTTGTCAGTACCTGGCCAACGCATTGATGTATCTCGAGCTGAAACTACAACAATTCAATTTGTTGATTATAATAATAAAATGCAAACATTAGAGGCAGACGGCTGGCTTGCCAGGGCAATTCAACATGAAATGGATCATTTAGATGGTAAATTGCTTATTGACTATTTAAGTAGTATGAAAAAAGATGTAATATTGCGCAGATTAAAAAAGTTAAAAAATAATATACTGTGAAAGTGATTTTTATGGGTACACCTGCATTTGCTGTACCTACTCTCCGTAAATTAATAAGTGATACAAACCACCAGGTAGTTGCCGTATTTACCCAAAGGCCCAAGCCAAAAGGCAGGGGGTTAAAAGAAGAAAATTCCCCGGTACATGATCTGGCACTGGAGAATCATATCCCCGTTTATACCCCTGCAACCCTAAAAACAGATGAGGTAGTAAGGTTAATCGATTCAATTAAGGCAGATATTATAGTTGTTGTAGCATATGGTTTTTTAATACCTAAATCTATTTTACAAGCAAAAAAATATGGGTGCCTTAATATCCATCCATCTAGCCTGCCACGCTACCGAGGTGCGGCACCGTTGCAGCACACAATTATCTCGGGTGACCAGGAAAGTTCTGTATGTATAATGCAGATGGATGAAGGTTTTGACACAGGTGATATCATATTGCAGCAAAAATTTTCTCTTGAACCAAGTATTACTTTGCCGGTATTGCATGATAAATGTGCTACAATGGGAGCCGATTTATTAATCGAAGTATTAAACAATATTGATAATTTACCGAAGACTAAGCAAGATGCTGATGGTGTTACTTATGCTCCTAAGCTCAAAAAAGAAGAAGGTAAAATTAACTGGGCTGATTCAGCCTATAAAATAGATTGCAAAATTCGTGGAATGAACCCTTGGCCTGGCGTATATTTTACTTATAAGGAAAAAAATATAAAAGTATTAGAAGCAGAATATAGTGGAGAAAATCATGGATTGCCTTACGGAACCGTAATAAATAGTTCTTTGATGATTGCCTGTGGCAAAGGTAGTTTAATAATAAAAAAACTTCAGTTAGAAGGAAAAAGGCCTTTAAATACGCAAGAATTTTTACTTGGTTTTAAAGTTCCACCAGGAACAGTCTTACCTAATTAATTAGGAATAAAATATTATGCCTAGGCCAGATTTTACTACTCCGAAGGATATAATCCAGAAAATGATTAGAGTGGATCATGCTGGAGAATATGGGGCAAGGAGAATTTATGAGGGGCAGCTAAGCCACCCTCTAAACCAAGAGACCACCTCTACAATACAACATATGCTACAGCAAGAAGAGTTGCATTTAAGTTACTTTAGCCAATTATTATTAGAGCGTAAGGTTCGACCAACTATCCTTATACCCTTGTGGCATGCTATTGGTTATATATTGGGTAAAGGTTCAGTGTTGTTGAGCTCTAGGGCCGCTATGTTACTTACGCAAAGCATAGAAGAGGTAATAGAACAGCATTATCAGAACCAAATAGATTACTTAGAATCGCATAATATAGAAAAGGAGCTGCTTGCTCGTATAACGCAATTCCAACTGGAAGAAGTGGAACATAGAGACACGGCCTTAGTATTTGGAAGTAATGAGGTAGCGGGTGGAGTAATGATAAGCAGAGTAATAAAATATATGTGTAATGTTGCGATTCGGTTAAGTAAGGTAATTTGAGTTATAACAAGGGAGAGTTGCTATGAGTAAAGTGGGTTTTTTTGATAAATTATTAGGGCGGAAAAGTAATGCTGAACAAGATAGTCCTAAGGTAGATAAACGTACTTTAAAAGAATTGCAAAAAGAAATCTATCGTAGAGAAAATGATATCAACGCAGAGCGTGCAGAAGCAGAGCCAAATCAGGGAAGAATTAAAGAAAAAGAAGCAAAAATTGCAGCGGATAAAGTAACCTTCGATGCAAGGCTCGCTGAGCTAACAAAGAAAAAAGGTGAGCTTGCAACTTCTATCGCTGGTACCCAAAAGAGTCCAAATCAAGCAGCACAAAAGCAGCAAGAAGCATGGACAAAAGAGTTGAAAGCGGTTCAAAAAGAGATAGTAGAATATCAGGAACTTGTAGCTAAGCATGAAGCAGAACAAAAACAAGCTGCAGAAAAGCTACAGGCCAAAAATGAAAAGGCTGCTGAGAAGGCAAAGCTATCGTATAAAGAAGAGAAAGAGAGAACTTTTCAAATAATTGAGGACTTCTTAAAGGATAAAGAAGGTTTAAAGCAATTGCTTATCCCTTTAACAGATAAAGAGAAACCAGCAGATGAAATTAGTACATTGGAAAAACTAAAGTTTGCATGGAGCCATCGTACCGCTATTGTAGATACTTTACTCTCAAAAACTTTCTTTACCGAAGAGCTAGCGAAAATGCAGGCAATGATGAATGGGGAAGAAAAATATGATCCGTCTAATCCACCATTTTTTGTTCGGTTATTAAAGGATCCAGATACACTTAAACTATTGGAAAGAAATGTACCAATACTGAATAGCTTAGTAGCAGAACTCACCCCCTATCTTACGGATATTGTATTAAAAGAAGTCGGGAAAATAGAGGCGTTGAGAAAGGAATTCGAAGGGAATAAAAAAGATATAGATAAGTTACCGGAGTTACAACAGGAATTAGAAACGTTAAAGGCTGTTACAAAAAAGGATAATTCTAAAATAGAGAAATTACAGGAAAAAATTGATACGTTGAACTCTATAAAGACTTCGTATGAAAGAGCTCTATTATTACAAGCACTACAGAAAGAGGGCATTGATGGACAATATATTAAAGGTCAATTATTACCTGTGGTACAAGAGTTGGTTGCCACAGTCCTAGCAAAGCCGGAAACTCTTGTTAAAGTGCTGAATTTAGCTGTAGATATGTCACTTGCAGATAAGCCAGAGAAAAAGCGAGAATTGCAGCAGCAAATATTAGATACTATAGATATTACTCAACTAACAAACAGTCCTAAACTCTCTAACTTTTTAATACAAGAAGGAGAGAAGCTAGCAAAGGCGGCAAAGACAATTATTGCATCGGAAGATAAAACCGGAGTAACGGACTTGTTGATAGAGGATGGAGTACCGTTAGTAAGCGAATTAGTTGGCAAAATTTTACAAGATCCAAATGCAACGACAACTTTATATGAGGCTTTAAAGCCAAAAATTTTGGATGATAATGATATCAAGATACGCGAGGCTACCGATTTACAAAAAGTAGCAGAATATGACAGTGATTCAGTTAAAAGAGCAGTTAATATAGCTGCCAAGTTACCTGATATTATGTTGCAAGATGATTTACTGTCGCTATTAAAACAGAAATTACCAGGGTTTTTAACTAAGCACAAAAGTACGCTTGCTAAGATGGCAGAGGATAGACTACCCGAAACGCTTGATAATATGGCCAAATCTGCAAGAGCTTTAG
>JAJZHL010000109.1 GCA_021804505.1 Pseudomonadota bacterium
CGCTAACTTCACCGCTGATTCCTTAAATTCCGTTGGATATGGCTTTGCTTTCTTATTAGGCATTTCTTACTCCTATTCCTTTGACCTTATGTTTAACATATTGTCCGGAATAGTATAGCCACATCATTCCGATTATCCTACCCTTCATATAAATATCTATAATTTTCATAAAGTACCCCAAATTTTGGTGACTATCAGTAATTTTATATTAAGAATAGTTCAGGGTTATTAGGTGGAAAAGTCACCAAACTCTTGGGAGGACGAGTGATTAGCTATATCCTTCTTAATATACCCTTTTAGCTGGGGGAATTGGCTCTACTTCATCTGTCATGGTTTCCAGTGTAACAGGCTTATAGCTAAGAGTGACCTTACCTTGCTCATCAATTACTGCCAAACTATGTTTCATCCATTCTTCATCATTACGGTCAGGATAATCTTCCCTTGCATGAGCCCCTCTACTTTCTTTTCTAGCTGCTGCAGAATGAACAGTAATGACTGCTTGATCTAATAAATTGGCAAGTTCTAGGGCCTCTACTAAGTCACTATTCCATATTAATGATTTATCATTAACTTGAATATTAGCATATTCTTTCCTTAAATCGTCTATCATGACAATAGCTTCATTAAGAACCTCTTCAGTTCTAAACACTGCAGCGTGGCTTTGCATCACTTTCTGCATTTTAAGTCTTAAAGTTGCCACCAATACATCACCTTTAGCGTATCGTATTTTATCAAATCTATCTATCACTTGATCGATTATAGATGTAGGTAACGCTTTATGAGACATGCCTGGTTTTACGATTTCTGCAGCTTTAAGAGCGGCTGCTCTGCCAAATACCACCAAATCTAGTAGAGAATTTGAGCCTAGCCTGTTAGCTCCGTGTACGGAGACGCATGCAACTTCACCAATAGCCATTAAACCAGGTACAATTTTTTGATCTACCACTACCTGACCATGATAATTTGTAGGGATACCACCCATATTATAGTGTACGGTAGGCAATACCGGTATAGGCTGGCTGTTGACATTAACACCAGCAAAGATTTTCGCGGTTTCTGAAATACCTGGCAGGCGTTCTTGTAAGACATCTGGCGACAAATGATCCAAATGTAAAAATACATGATCCTTATGTTCACCAACCCCTCTACCTTCTCTTATTTCCATGGTAATCGCTCGTGCTACTACGTCTCTTGAGGCAAGGTCTTTTGCAGAAGGGGCATATCGCTCCATAAATCTTTCGCCATTAGAGTTGACTAGATAGCCGCCTTCACCTCTTGCTCCTTCTGTTATTAAACAACCAGAACCATATATGCCGGTTGGGTGGAATTGTACAAACTCCATATCTTGTAAAGGGATAGAACGCCTTGCAGCCATACCGCCACCATCGCCCGTGCAAGTATGAGCGCTAGTTGCAGAAAAATATGCTCTACCATAACCGCCCGTAGCGAGGACCACTTGATGTGAATGAAAACAATGTATTGTTCCATCGTCAAGATTCCATGCCATCACACCTACGCATTCACCATTATGCATTAGTAAATCTAGAGCAAAATATTCGATAAAAAATTGTGCTTTGTTTTTTAAAGCCTGTTGGTATAAGGTATGCAGTATTGCATGACCCGTACGGTCAGCAGCGGCACAAGTTCTTTGAGCAGCTTTTCCTTTACCATATTCTGTAGTCATCCCACCGAATGGACGTTGATAGATTTTTCCCTCCTCTGTTCTAGAGAACGGTACGCCATAATGCTCAAGTTCCAGCACGGATGCAGCGGCATGTTTACACATATACTCAATTGCATCTTGGTCTCCAAGCCAATCCGAACCTTTGACGGTATCATACATATGCCAGCGCCAATCATCTTGACTCATATTTCCAAGGGCGGCACTAATCCCCCCTTGCGCAGCTACGGTATGGCTTCTAGTTGGAAACACTTTACTAATGCAAGCGGTGCGCAACCCCTCTTTGGCCATGCCAAATGTGGCCCTAAGACCAGCTCCCCCAGCTCCAACCACTACTACGTCAAATTGGTGATGTATAATATTATAGGCCTCAGACATAAATATTCCTTATTAAATACTAATAGTATAAAACAACGCAACTATAAAAGTTGCAATGGTGGTGATACAAAATAGTTGCAATAGTATAATTAACGTAGTCCGTAATTTTATACAACTAATGTAATCCTCAATAATAACTCGCATACCAAGCATTGCATGATAAAAAGAAGCAACTACTAATATACCAAAAGGGACTAGATTATAAGGTTTTTGTATACTAGCAATAAATTCGGTGCTGCCCCTACTGCCAATGTATTTGAGGAAAAATACGAGCCATACTGAGCACATAACCAGTATAATAGCCGTTATCCTTTGGTATAACCAGTGAGTAGCACCAGTTTTTGCTGAACCCTCACCCTTAGCTTTTGCTAGGTCACTTCTGAAATTATTATACACTTACACCTCATTAAACTATTAGTAGCCAGAAAGCAACCGTCATTGCTATTGAACATATAACAACAAGCCATCCAGTAAAATTAATGGCTCTAATTGAAAAACAGTATCCAATATCCCACACTAAGTGCCTTATTCCGTTGCATAAATGGTAAAACCAAGCAAAGCTTAGCAAAACTAGTGATATTTTGAGGATATTGCATTTACATATATGCATACATCCAATCTCAAATTTATTGAAAGCTAATATAATGAAATACCATACTAATAATGACAGCCCTGCAAATAATCCTGCCCCTGTTATCCGATGAAAAATGGACAAAACAGAGCTAATCTGTTTCTTGTATATTGTAAGATGTGGCGAGGTTGGCCGGTTATTATAAATTTCCTGCCTGGTTTTGGTCATATCGTAAGCCTATTTTTGTCTAACTATGTGAGGGTACTAAATTACTATATACTAATTCGTTCATAGCACTAAGCGTGATTTTACAATTTCAGCGATTTTTGTCACCTCATTAAGTGGAATATAATCATATTTTTCAAGATTGGTAATATTTTTGTTTAGCCTTCTGGCTATTTTTGAGTCTACTAATTGTTGCAAGAATGAAAGATGTTTATGCAACTTGAAATTATCTGGGCAAAAAATATAAAGAGGTTTACCTGTGGTTGCTGCTTCGCTACACATTGCAATTGAGTCTGCGGTAGAAATAATAACTTCTGCTTCTGCCAGCATTCCAAAATATGGATTTGGTCTTTCTGTCTCTACAGTTGGGTCGTATACTATAGAGGACGCCGGGAGATTATTTCTGATAATTTTTTTTGCGCTCTCAGGTGTGCGTCTACTGAAACTAATAAAAAAAGAATATGACTGTGCCCTAGTTAGATTAGATAAAATCTCTATTAATTCCTGGGCATTTTCATCAGTAAAACTATAGCTTTTGCTACTTCCTCCTATCATCACTGCAATAAATTTGCCAAGTTCTGGGTAATTTTTACGTAACTCTGTACCACCAGCAAGAACCTTTTCCTGTACGTTATTTAGCGCTCCTATAACCCTGATAATATTTGCATCATTTTTAACTGCTTTATCGTGCACTGGTAAAATTACTAAATCAAATTGTTCTAAGGGTAGGTTAGGGTGCATAATTTGCACTATTTTTATTGTATTATTACTCTTACCTTTTAAATAACTTGCAGTAGCTGCAGTTCTCCTGCCTGAAGAAATTATTAAATCAGGCATCTCTTCAAGTACCAGTGATCTTAGTGATTCACGCTTGACATTTATTGGGTATAAGGTCAGCAAACAATTTGGTAATATGGTGAGGCAATTATAATCTACCTGCTGTAGCTTATAAGCAAAGCCAAGCTCTTCTGCTAAAGCTATTGATTGGTTAACATTTCCTGCCCTGTTGTCTCCCAGTACCAAGACTTTTTTATTCTTTGTCATATACTTCTACTAATCTTAAAGCCTTGCCAATCAATCAATTCTGAACTCTCTAGGGTTTTGGTTATCATAAATAATTAAATTCAATTTTTTGTATTAACTCCAAAAGCACTCAGGCTACTATTTAGCTTCTTTAATAAGTTTAAATGTACCCTTATAGCAACCAGTAAGACAAAAGATAAGTAGATAGGTTGAAAATAGAAATTTCTTAAGTTTCACAGCTTAATTAGTTAACATAATGAACAACACCTTATCAATAC
>JAJZHL010000110.1 GCA_021804505.1 Pseudomonadota bacterium
GGGATTAAGAGCAACATCCACAGACATTTCACCATCATATTCAAAATCCAGCTCCATATTATCTAGCATTTTGACTGCTTCTCTCACTCTATTCGCCTTTTCTCTCATAGGATTACCAAAAGTCGAAAAGGACAGTAATGCTACTTTAGGTACCATACCCATTTGTTTTGCAATATTCGCTGTCTGTAGGGTAATATCTACTAACTCCTGCGCGTTTGGCAACTCGGCCACGCTGTTATCAGCAATAATAATATTATGCTCTTTAGCTATCATTATAGAATAGCCCATAATTCTATTATTATTTTTGACTTCTACTACTTTCATAATATCTTCTAGACTTGAATAGTAACTTTTTGTGACGCCCGTTACCATAGAATCGGCTTCTCCACACGCTACCATGCAAGCAGCAAATATGTTCTTGTCAGTCTTAACTAATTTAGCGCAATCCCTGTATAAATAGCCTTTACGCTGTAATCTGGCATAAAGACTGTCTATATATTTATCAAGATTAGGGTTTATACTAGCATTCATTATAGTGATGCCAGTGAGATCAAGGTTATAACCGATCTTCTGGAACACTGCTGCTATTTTATCTTGCCTACCAACCAAATAAGGATGAGCGTGACCGTTATCACGCATCATGATTGCAGCTGTAATCACCTCTTCTTCCTCACCTTCTGCAAAAACTATTCTTTGCGGCTCAGCAGTTTGAATTTTTTCAAATAATAAATTCATGTAATGGGAAGTAGGATTTAACCTACTCTCAAGTTCTCTTTTATATTGCTTTGCATTAAATTCGGTGATTTTTGCAACTCCACTCTCTATAGCAGCCTTAGCTACGGCAACTGGGATGGTTGTAATAAGTCTTGGATCAAATGGAACGGGAATTATATAATCTGTACCAAAGGTCATTTTTTTCCCATAATAAGCTTTATAGACTTCTTCTGGCACTGGCTGCCTTGCTAATTCAGCTAGTGCACGAGCTGCCGCTATTTTCATCTCTTGATTAATAGTAGTGGCCATCACATCTAATGCTCCGCGGAAAATATACGGAAAACCCATCACATTATTAATTTGATTATTATAATCTGAACGACCAGTTGCAATAATTGCATCATTCCTTACAGACTGGACTTCTTCTGGAGTAATTTCTGGGTCTGGATTTGCCATAGCAAAAATAATAGGATTTGCTGCCATCATTGCTACCATTGCTTTTGATACAGCTCCTTTAGATGACAAGCCGAGAAATACATCAGAATCTACCATAGCCTCTTCTAAAGTACGCAAATGCGTCCTAGCAGCATATAGTTCCTTCCATTTATTCATTCCATCTTGGCGACCCTCGTATATAACGCCTTTTGTATCGCATAGGATCACTTTATTTTTATCTACACCAAGATCAATTAATAATTCTATACAGGCAATTGCCGCTGCGCCTGCTCCGTTTACAACGATCTTTAAACTGTCAAATGGACGCTTAGTAATATGTGCAGCATTAATTAGACCTGCAGCTGTGATAATTGCCGTACCATGTTGATCGTCATGAAAAACCGGTATTTTCATGTAATTTTTTAGCTTTTCTTCAATAATAAAACATTCCGGAGCTTTAATATCCTCTAGGTTTATTCCTCCAAAACTATAACTTAAGTGTTTAACAGCATTCACAAATTCTTCTGGATCATTGGTATCTATTTCAAGATCCAGTGCATCAATATCAGCAAAATTCTTAAATAACACAGCTTTGCCTTCCATTACAGGCTTTGATGCAGCTGCTCCTAGATTACCAAGGCCCAAAACTGCAGTACCATTAGATATTACTGCAACTAAATTACCTCTTGCGGTATATTTATAAATGTCATCTATATTTTTTGCGATTTCTAAACATGGTGCTGCCACTCCAGGAGAGTAAGCTAAAGCAAGATCTTGCTGCGTAACTAAGGATTTGGTAGGAGTGATAGATATTTTTCCTGGCTTACCTTTCTGATGATATTCCAAGGCTTTAATATAATTGATATTCTTTGTCTCTTCCATAATTCTAATCCGTGGTATATTTAATTTTTAACATTGGTACTAACCTCCTAGATACATCAGAATAGATAAGGATACTACCGAAAATAGCGTTGTAAAAGTAATAATGGTAGCCATCGATTCTGGATCCCCACCAAGTTGGCGTGATAGTACGTAAGCGGTGCTTGCACAAGGTAAACAACTATACAAAACCCCCACTGATTTAGCAGTCCCAGTAATTGACATAGCTGACAATATTATGATTGTAATAATGGGGAAAATAATTAGCTTCACAGCACTAGTAACTAGCACATTTTTAAACAGTGATGTATGAACGGAGAATTTCAGCCCAGCCCCAACATTTAACATACCTATTGCTAGAGCAGAATCTGAAAGGCTAGTCAAAGTATTTTTTATCCCCAGTGGCAGTGTTAATTCCCCATAATTAAACAGAAAGCCGACTATACTTGCAATAATTAGCGGATTTTGTACTATTAACTTAAACATTAATCTCAGAGTTGCTTTGCGGCTTTTGGCAAGCGAACTATCAGGGACATAATGCGCAAACACCATTACTGACAAAATATTAGTAAAAATAATCATATAAGATGAAATTACAGAAACTATAGCAAGACCAACTTCACCTAAAAGAGGACTACTCATCCCGAAGAAAATGTAACTATTATAACGTATTGACCCTTGAAAAATGGAAGTAAACTGCACTCTATCAAAATTAGTTTTCTTTTGATATACAATTAAACCAGCTGCAATAATACAAGTGGAGATTATCAACGCAATGACAAGCCGAGTAATATACGTCCCACTCAAATCTGCTGCAGAAATATAATTAAAAAGCATGATAGGAAAAAGTAGGAAATACGAAATCTTCTCAAGGCCCCTCCAAAACTCTTCTGAAGTTAACCATTTTGTTTTGATAATACTCCCGAGTAAAGTAATCAAAAAAATAGGTAATGTATTGGAAAAAATGTCGTGCATCAGTATACGGATATTAACTTTCCCCTGCATGATATCAGAGTTTCACCACAAATCAAGAGTATGCATTCTACATTTTTTATCAAAATAATCCGTTGATTGCGGAATGTATTGACAATTATTATGGTATTGTGTATAATGCACGACCTTTATCAGGTATAATCCAGATATACCATAAAGCCAGTTGCCTTTTATAATATAGGAGAGATTTTATTAATATTCGCCCATAAAAAGAATGACCATGAGGCTGTATTAAGAGGTGTAGAGAGCTGCAAAAATTAACAAAAACGTTTTTGTTAATAGTGTAAAAACTCCATCTAATGATATGCGCAACCCAGCTGAACCTATTTCACCAGAACCAGAGCCAGTTCTATTTGTTAGTAATGGTGAGAATATAAAACAATAGCCCAAGGTATCAAATTGATCCAGATGCTATTGTTACTTTAGGTAACAATGCAATGACTGGCATTAATGAACCATAACTGCAGAATTTTTGTTTTGTGCAACGGTTATTCTTACTTACCTAAATTCTTAGTTAAAGCTGCTGAAATAAAACTTTGGAATAAAGGATGAGGTTTGAATGGTAGAGATTTGAGTTCTGGGTGGAATTGTACTGCCACGAACCAAGGATGATCCTGCCATTCAACTATTTCGGTTAAACTCCCATCAGGAGACATGCCAGAAAATATTAACCCTACTTCTTCTAATTTAGCTTTATATTGTAGATTAACTTCATACCGATGCCGGTGCCTTTCAGAAATTACTGGAGTACCATATATTTTGTAAGCCAGGGTATTGTTCTTAATTGCGCAAGGATAGGAGCCAAGGCGCATAGTTCCGCCTTTGTCGTCATCACTATTACGCTGCTGTTTGAGTAGTGGCCCCATCCATTCTGTCATAAGATCGATAACTGGCTGCGGTGTAGGACCGAATTCTGTACTGGAGGCCTCTTTAATACCTAAAACGTTTCTACAAGCTTCTATAATTGTTAGCTGCATACCCAAACAAATACCTAAAGTAGGAATTTGGGATTGGCGAGCAAATTTAATAGCGGTGATTTTCCCCTCTATACCACGAACACCAAAACCGCCTGGTATAATAATCCCATCCACATTAGCTGTTTGCAATTGCTCTAC
>JAJZHL010000111.1 GCA_021804505.1 Pseudomonadota bacterium
AATTGTTTAGCTATGGTGCTTTTCCCACTTCCAGCTGCACCTAAAAATACGAAATCTTCATTTTTCCCAAGCGGGTAAAAAACCTTAGGTTGGAGCGAGAGTTTAGATGCCACACTTTCTATTTGTCTAGCGGTGGAGCTATCGATATGTTTATTGCCTGTAATGTGAGAAGCGATATCTTGCAGACGTCGTGCACCTTTAGATTGGATTAATGATTTACCTTGCATTTGGTTCTTAACGAAACTTCCTATAACTTTGTTAGTAATAGCTTTTTTAACTAAATCTCGCTCTATTTCTTTAGCCACCTCAAGAGCTGCTTGTGTTTTAAGTTTTGCTATTTTGTTTTCTAATGAAAGACCTTGTTGTTTGATGGGCGCAAGCTCTTTTTGCATAGCCGTAAGTTCAAAAGCTTCTTGCGCTTTAAGTTTTGCTATTTTGTTTTCCAATGAAAGAACTTGTTGCTTGATGGACGCAAGCTCTTTTTGCATAACCTCTTCGTTTTGCTTTAATCTTTGAGAAGCACGCTCTACAATTACTAGTTCGTCTAAATCTCTTCCTTTTAGTGCGGCTTCTTGTAACTTTGTTTGTATAATTTGTGATTGTTCACCAATCATCTGAGGAGATTGTTGCAGCATTGCCTTATAAACTTGGTGGGAAGTTTCTCTTAAATTTTCTTCGGTTACTTGATAATTTACCACTATTTCTTTTGATATATGCAATATAATAGCGGCATTAACACTAGGGCAGCAAATATTAGTTAACCATTGTTCGCCAGCTAGTTCTGCATTTTCAATCAATTTAGGGGCCTCCTTGGTAGCAAAACCAGGTTGCAAAATTCTGTTATGCTCTAAATGCGCTATTTCTTCCTCAGGCGTCCACTTGGATAATGGTTTTAACGTTAATACATCTCTCTGATTATAGGGTATAAGATCACTAATAGGGCTTGAAGTTTCGGCTGTCATGCAACATCTCTAATTACTTAAATCTTCAGACAATTAAATACCACTCACAATAAATGGTAAATAATATTTTGCCTTTTAATAATGGTTATATGCAATATTTTTTGCACCATGGCAATTTTGCCAACTAGCTTAGTAATCGGCTTTTAGAGTTATTTTCCCTAATAAATTAGGAAATAAATGTTAATCAATACGAAGTTTTACCTTATATTACTTAACGTATTATATAGATAAATTTCTCTATCTTAGGCAATTTTTTACTTTAATAAAGATGCGAATCCTTTTATAGTACTAGGACTGATGTAAAATATATTACTAACTAATTATATGAAGCTTCTTATTTTAGCTATCACTTTATTGTTTTCAGCTGGAATAGCTATGGCAGCTGAGCCTGTCGCGTGGCAGCTATCACTGCAACCAGCTGCAAGCCCTCTTATGCAAGAGCTGCATGAATTCCATAATTTTCTTCTGCTGATAACCGGCAGTATAGTATTGTTTGTTTGTGTACTTCTTGCCTATGTATGTATTAGATTTAGGGCGAAAAGAAATCCTATTCCAGCAAGATTTTCTCACAATATACTCATTGAAGTTATCTGGACTGTAATTCCAATTATCATTTTAGTAATTATTGCTGTCCCATCATTTCGTATTTTGCGTTTTGCCGAAAAAATTCCTGAGACCGAGATGACTATAAAAGTTATCGGCTATCAATGGTATTGGCACTATACATATCCGGATAATGATAATATTGAGTTTGACAGCTATTTAATTACAAGCGAAAAATTACAGCCTGGGCAAAAGAGGTTGTTAGAAGTTGATAATCGTATTATCGTACCAGAAAATACTACTATAAAATTTTTAATTACTGCAGGAGATGTAATACATAGTTTTGCGGTTCCAGCCCTTGGTATTAAAACTGACGCAGTCCCCGGACGGATTAATGAAACTTGGACTAAAATTGTTAAAAAAGGTGTGTATTATGGGCAATGCTCAGAATTGTGCGGAATAAATCATGGTTTTATGCCTATTGTCATCGAAGTAGTGAGTAAAGAAGAGTTTCAAGAGTGGTTAGAAGCTGCTAAAACTAAATTTGCTATTAATGCTCATATCCAAAGAAAATTGGTATATAAGAGATAAGGATAATTATGACATCAGCAAATAGTCCTTATCCTCATCTGTATGCTAAGCAAGTAAAAGAAACCGTTTTCTTGAAACATTTTATCCATAACCCTAACATTATTGTAGGAGACTATACTTATTACAATGATGTATATAATCCAGAACAGTTTGAGCATAAAAATGTTAGAGGATGCTACTATTGTAAGTTAGTGATCGGTAAGTTTTGTGCTATAGCTATGGATACCACTTTTATTACGGATGATATGAATCATCCAATGAATGGATTCTCGACATATCCCTTTTTTATATTTGAAGGATGGAATACCTATACACCAGACCATGGTATAATGAGAGATACTGTAGTAGGTAATGATGTATGGTTTGGTACAAATGCTGTTATCATGCCAGGAGTGCAAATAGGAGATGGGGCAATTATTGGAGCTTATTCTGTTGTGACCAGGGATGTGGAACCTTATTCTATTGTTGTTGGTAATCCTAATAAGGTAGTACGAAAAAGATTCTCTGATGAGATAATAAAAGAGTTATTAATAATAAAATGGTGGGATTGGGATTATGATAAAATTACCAGGAATCTCAAAGCCATAGTTGGAGCTGACATAGATCAGCTAAAAAAATGTATATAAGATTTAGTACTTAAGGAATAATTATGTCTCACACTCATACTTCATCCATATCGCACGATCATGAAATTCCAACAGGAATAAAAAGGTGGATCTTCTCTACGAATCATAAAGATATCGGTATAATGTATATCATCTTTGCAATAGTGGCAGGCCTGATAGGAGGGTTATTTTCGCTGATTTTTAGGCTGGAACTAGCTATACCTGGTGTATCGATATTAGGTAATGACTATCAGTTGTACAACGTTCTAATTACTGCTCACGCGGTGATTATGGTGTTTTTTATGATAATGCCAGCTTTATTTGGTGGGTTTGGCAACTATTTTGTGCCATTGATGATAGGAGCGCCAGATATGGCATTTCCGAGATTAAATAATATAAGTTTTTGGTTATTGATTCCTGGTTTTATTTTGCTATTGCTTTCAGCCTTTGTGGATGGAGGTCCTGGTACTGGTTGGACACTCTATCCTCCTTTGAGCAACGTAGTAGGGCATCCGGGCGCTGCCGTAGATATGGCAATTCTAAGCCTGCATTTAACTGGTTTATCATCAATTCTTGGCTCAATTAATCTAATAGTCACCATATTAAATATGCGTACCAAGGGAATGGGATTGTTTGAAATACCCCTTTTTGTGTTGTCAACTTTAGTAACTGCATTCTTGTTATTTTTGGCTATTCCTGTCCTCGGGGGAGCTATCACTATGCTACTCACAGATAGAAATTTCGGAACAACTTTTTTCAAACCAGATGGTGGGGGGGACCCGGTATTATTTCAGCATTTGTTTTGGTTTTTTGGTCATCCGGAGGTATATATTGTGATATTGCCTGGTTTTGGTATTGTTAGCCAGGTAGTTGCAACCTTCTCGCGTAAGCCAATCTTCGGATATTTAGGAATGGTTGCTGCCATGGTGATTATTGGATTTATCGGGTTCATAGTCTGGGCACACCATATGTTTACTGTAGGACTGTCATATAACGCATTAATGTACTTTACTGCGGGGACTATGATTATCGCTGTACCTACAGGGATTAAAATCTTCAGCTGGATTGCTACTATGTGGGGTGGTTCTATCACCTTTAAGACTCCAATGTTATTTTCTATAGGGTTCATCTTACTGTTTACTATTGGAGGAGTGACTGGCATAATATTGTCCAATTCTGCTATAGACAGAGTTTTGCACGATACATATTATGTAGTCGCGCATTTTCACTATACTATGTCTTTGGGGGCTTTATTTACAGCCTTTGCAGGTTTTTATTATTGGTTTGGTAAAATGTCAGGACGTCAATATCCTGAAATAATGGGGAAAATACACTTTTGGGTTACCTTTATAGGGGTGAATATGACGTTTTTCCCCCAGCATTTTCTCGGGCTAGCTGGTATGCCAAGAAGAATACCAGATTACCCTGA
>JAJZHL010000112.1:0-1207 GCA_021804505.1 Pseudomonadota bacterium
CAATTAGGTTTTTTATACGGCATATTACCTGCTGATAAAAGAGAGGCCTTTTCCGTATTAGAGAATTGGATTGCACACTGTAACTTAGAAGCAGAATTGAAGCTTTTAAAAACTCAGTGTGGCAAAATGGTTGAGGATGCAAATATAGAATTTAGCAATGGTATCTTGACAATAAAAGGTTATTTTCCAAAATTTAGCCAAATCAAAGATAAGCTAAGTGACACCTCTGTTACAGAAGTTAAAGAAATAATCGTACATTCTCTCCATACAGTGATAGTAGATGCAGATTTAACAGGAAATAAACTTAACCATGGTACAAAGGTGACCATTTTTTCCCCTCAAGGGAAAATAAAAGAAGATAGAAAAATAGATTTAACAGGCCAAGACGGGTTAGTACATCAAAATAATGTGGCTGCCCATGGTAATAGTCCAGGAGCAAGAGGGGAGGATGGTTTACCAGGACAATCAGGGTATGGAGGTGGCCATTTAGTCGCTATTTTTAATCAATTAGTCGGAGGTAAGAAATTAGCTGTAGTCGTAAATGGTGGTAAAGGCAGTAAAGGACAAAAAGGGGGTGATGGAGCAGTGGGACAAGCTGGCACAAACGCAGAAATGGCTGCGGATACGATAGGAAGGCACACCAATACAGGTTATCATGGCCACCGTAATGGTTGGACCTTTATAAAGAGAACAGAACATTATAATGAAAAGCATTACAGTGAGCTATATAGATTAGTTGGTAGCGATGGTGGTATAGGTGGGAGTGCAGGTAGAGGTGGTAAGGGTGGTGAAGGTGGAAAAGGCGGGAGTGCCAGAATTATTTCGCTTGAGAATTATCAAGTCACTACTATTACAGGAACAAACGGATCTCCAGGTGGAAATGGTGATGCTGGAACACCTAAAGAGGGAGGAAAGCACGGTAGACATGCCGAAGGACAACGGCACCGCAGAAATAGTTTTGATGGGTGGCATGGACATCATTTGCCACATTATGTAGAAAGAGGAAGAGCAAATCCCGGAGACCAGGCGACTGGCATTAATGAAGGAGGGTGGAGGTCATCTGCACCTGTTGTACCTCAAAAAGCATACATAAAATTGTTAGAGTACAAACTATTTGCTGAAAAAGAAATAAATAAAAATAATATAGTTGAGGATTTTTTACATAATTACCAGAAGCACTGTGAGGTCATCAAAATTACTGACATAC